>JBKEBR010000001.1:0-2492 GCA_047973285.1 Oscillospiraceae bacterium
AAGAAATTGGCGTAACACTTGAAGAAATAGGGAAAGAAAATGGACTTTGAAAAGCAACACGCCCTATATCTTTCCCAGTGTGAAGTGGCCATTAAAAATGCCTGTGCACAGCTGTTTCAGGCCGGTTCTGTGGTTTCACAGGCTGCCGAATACAGTTTGATGAACGGCGGCAAACGGGTGCGCGGCGTTTTAACCCTGGCGGTATGCGGTTTGCTGGGCGGCAACAGGCGGGCGGCCGAAAGGTTTGCGGCCGCACTTGAAATGCTGCACGCTTTTTCTTTGATTCACGACGACCTGCCCTGCATGGATAATTCCGACACCCGCAGGGGAAAGCCCTCTTGCCATGTTGCCTTTGGCGAGGCAACTGCTTTGCTGGCGGGCGATTTGCTGGTTTTGGAGGCGTTTGAGCTTGCTGCCGGGGCAGAGGAGGCCGTTATGGGCGCCGAAGCGGCCCGCACGCTGGCCCGCGCGGCAGGGGCGCGCGGCATGATTTATGGGCAGGAACTGGATATGTATTTTGAAAACCACCGTGCCAATGAGGTAGACCTTCACCAAATTCATGCCAACAAAACCGGGGCACTTCTGTGCGCCGCCGTACAGCTTGGCAGCATTGCCGCAGGCCACGCCAAGGCAGGCGGCGCCATATTGGAATATGCCCAAAAAATTGGCCTTGTATTCCAAATTGTGGATGATATTCTGGACGTAACCGCAGAGCCGGGCCTTTTGGGCAAACCGGTTGGAAATGATGAAAAAAGCGGAAAAGCAACCTTTGTTACGGTGTATGGGCTTCAGAACTCTCGCCAAAAAGCAAAGCAGCTTACCGAAGAAGCAATATCGGCTGTTGCCACCGCATATGGCGCGCCATCTGAATTTTTAACCGAGATTGCAAAAAACCTTTTACAGCGGGCATCCTGACTTTTATTGAAAATGGCAGGCAGTACAAAGGGGTTCGGAACGATGGCTTTTTACAATACACGCAACACAACTGTTGCAACTGGGGTTTCTTATTTGAAACGTTACTTTTGACCATGGGGTGGTAGCAAAATATGATACAAAAACTTTTTTTCAACAATTACCTGTTGATGTTGCCGCTTTTGTCCTGGGCGGTGGCCCAGGTTATAAAAACGGTGCTTCATTTTGTTTCAAGCCGCCGTTTCAGCGCCGAGCGCCTGTTTGGCGCCGGGGGCTGGCCAAGCTCTCATTCGGCGCTTGTATGCTCGCTGTTTTTGGGCGCAGCCAAAAAGTATGGCTTGCAGTCGCCATATTTTGCGTTTTCTTTTGTTTTGGCCGCCATTGTAATGTACGATGCAATGGGGGTGCGCCGCGAAGCAGGCGAGCAGGCAAAGGCCATTAACTTGATTATTCAGGACATGAAAAGCGAGAACAAAGAAATGGACCTTACGAAACCGCTGAAAGAAATGGTGGGGCATACACCGTTTCAAGTATTGAGCGGGGCAATGCTTGGCATTTTGGTTGCCATTCTCATACCTGCTTTTTAGGGCTTTTGCGGCTGTTGCTTGAATAAAAGTGAACGAGGTTATGTGCAAATGGAAACACTGTTGCTGGATGCAATACAAAGCCCGGCAGATTTAAAAAAGCTGGACTTTGGGGAACTAGAGCGCCTTTGCAATGAGATTCGCAATTTTTTAATTTCCAGTGTTTCAAAAACCGGGGGGCATTTGTCTTCCAACTTGGGGGTTATTGAGCTTACGATTGCCCTGCACCGAATTTTTAACTCCCCGCAGGACATGTTTGTATTTGATGTGGGCCATCAGTGCTATACCCACAAGCTGCTTACCGGCCGCCGGGCCGAGTTTGCAAGCTTGCGCAAGGCCGGGGGGCTTTCCGGCTTTCCCTCCTCAGCGGAAAGTGTGCACGACGTTTTTTTGACAGGGCATGGCAGCACCTCCATCTCTGCCGCCGTTGGCCTTGCACATGCCAAGAAATTGAAAAATGAACCGGGGCTTGTGTTTGCCATTATTGGCGATGGTGCTTTCACCGGCGGCATGATTTACGAGGGCCTTAATAATATAGACCATTTGGACAATTTGGTGCTTCTTTTAAACGATAACAAAATGTCTATTTCTAAAAATACAGGCGCTTTAGCCCATTATTTCACCAGCCTTCGTACCAGCCCCCAATACTACAAAGCAAAAACCGATGTTAAATTTGCCCTGGATAAAACCCCTTTGGTGGGGCAAAGTATTAAAAAGGGAATTCAGACCTTGAAAACCTCATTGCGGCGCAGTGTTTACCATTCCACCTTTTTTGAAGAAATGGGGTTTCAGTACATAGGCCCAGTGGATGGGCACAATTTACCCGCCCTATGCCATTTGTTTTTAAGCCTGAAAAATATTGACAAGCCGCTTTTTATACATTTGGAAACCACAAAGGGCAAGGGTTTTAAGCCGGCTGAAAACAACCCGGGGGCTTTTCACGGTGTTTCCTCCTTTGATGCCAACCATATCACCGACCCGGATATTACGCCGGGC
>JBKEBR010000002.1:0-3949 GCA_047973285.1 Oscillospiraceae bacterium
TACCGCGGCGGCTATTGCCAGCCGCCTTTTGCAAAACGAAAGCGTACAGCCCCGTTCGGAATACCTGCTCAGCAAGGTGTTTACCATGGATAAGGCCGTCTCCCATACAGAGGGCTATTCGCTGGGCATTTCCATGAGCAGCACCCGCACCTACGGGCACGAGCTGATCAACGAAGAGGGGAAACGCACCTGGAACATAGGCGACGGCATGGTATACCTTTACCTGCCCGGCGATATGAACCAGTACGGCGGCGGCTACTGGGCCACCGTAGACCCCACCCGCCTTGCGGGCACCACGGTAGAGCATAAAACCCACGGCAACGGCGCTATGGACCGCAAGTACAACAAATTTGCCTGGGTGGGGGGCAGTACCCTTGGCACCCTGGGTGCGGTTGGCATGCAAACCCAGGCCATTGGCGACAACAACACTCGCAACGGCGCCCAGGCGCAAAAAAGCTGGTTTTTGTTTGGCAGCGAGGTGGTGGCCCTGGGGGCGGGCATTACCGGCGGCACCGCCAACACGGTGGAAACCATTATAGAAAACCGCCGCATTCAGCCGCAAAACCCCGCGGGCTACACCGTAACGGTAAACGGCGAGGCCAGAAACCTGTTTACCGCCGGCAACGCGGCCACCACCCTTGAAAATGTTTCCACCCTGTACCTCGACGGGCAGAACATTGGCTACTATTTCCCCACGGCCCCCACCATAGAGGGCCTTACCGAAACAAGGCAGGGCAGCTGGAACAGCCAGGGCACCGGCACCGGCACAGCCGGCGCCAGCTACGCCACCTTTTGGTTTAACCACGGGGTAAAGCCCTCCGGCGAAAGCTACGCCTACATTATGCTGCCGGGTGCCAGCAAACAGCAAACGGCGGCCTATGCCCAAAGCGGCGATGTGGAAATTTTGGCCAACACCACACAGGTGCAGGCGGCCTACAAGGCGTCGCTGGGGGCCACCACGGCAAACTTCTGGGTGGCCGACGCCCCGGCGGTGGGGGGCATTTCGGTCAACAACCCGGCCAGTGTAACCATGGTGCGCAACGAGGCCGAAAACACCATTACCCTTTCGGTAAGCGACCCCACCCAAAAAAATGTGCCAATTGCCGTTACGGTGGCGGCTGCCGCCACCGAAGTGGTGCAAAAGGCCGACAATATTTCGGTGGAAAAAAATTCCCCCTATATCCGGTTTACCGTTGATACCACAGGCCAATACGGGGGCAGCAGCACCATAACCTTCCGCTATAACCCCGGCGCAAAGCCCGAGGTGGTGGAGGTACAGCAGCCGAACCTGCTTAAGGCAGAGCTGTTTACAAGGTTCGACCAGCTTTCGCTGCCCGCAACCGTACAGGTGCTGGCCAACAATGGCCGCACCTACGAGGCGGCGGTGGAATGGCTGCCGGGCGACTATAACCGCACGCTCTACGGGGTGTATACCCTTGAAGGAAACCTGAAGCTGCCCGGGGAAATTGCGAACAGCGAAGGAATAAAAGCCCTGCAAAAGGTGCAGGTGGGCGAAATAAGCACCGGCGCGGCGGCAGACCTGTATGTGCGCGGGGGCAGCTACAATGCCGCCGGGCCCCAGCTGGACGGCACCCTGTACATGAAAAACGAAAACGACGCCAGCTACCGGCGCAAAATTCTGCTTCGGTTTGATTTGGCCGGTGTACCCCAAAACCTTGACAGGGCCTATGTTACCGCCCAGCTGACCGGGGCGCCGGCTGCCGATTTTGAAAGGGCCGAGCTGTACCAGGTAGACAGCGGGTGGAACGCGGCCGCCGTAACCTACAACACCTTCCCCGCGCGCCTCAGCGAAACCCCGGTGGCAGGCTTTACCATGGCCGAGGCCGGCGACGGCGCCGTTTTGAAGCTGGAGGTTACCGGGGCGGTAAAGCAGGCGCTGGCGGCGGGGGAGGCCCAAATCAGCTTTGAACTCAGCATTCCCACCGCCACCGGGCAAAATTCTACAACGCTGTATTCCAGCCGTACCACCGTGCCCGGCGCGCAAAAACCGGCGCTCACCTGGGAGAAGGACCCGCCCGAGGCGGTGCCCGGGGAAACCGGCGCGGAATACCTGCTTCGCATTGCCGAAGGGCTTGCCCCCGAGGAATACCTGAATTACAATGCGGGCGAAATGCAAAACGCCATTGACGGGCTGCGGGCCTGCCTGCAAAACCCCAATACCACGGCGGGGCAGCTGGCCGCGGCGGAAAGCAGGCTGAACAACCTGCTTATGCGCCTTCGCCGAATTCCCAAACCAATTGTGTAACGGCAAAAAAACAGGCAAGCAAAAGGCGGCGCGGTTGCGCCGCCTTTTGCTTGCCAAAAAATTCAAAAATAAGTGCAAAGCGGTTGGCGTTTTTAAAAATCTCTTTAAAAACACCGCCCGCCTTGGCGCCGGGCCTTACCCCTTTTGCGGCTTGCCAAGGCTTTGCCGGTATTCGGTGGGGGACATGCCCGTGTGGCGGCGAAAAACCTTGCTGAAATAATAGGCGTTCTCAAAGCCCAGCAAGTACCCTATTTCACTCATCAGGTGGTGCCCGTCGGCAATCAGCTGGCAGGCCTTTTCCATTTTTGCCCCGTTCACAAAATCGATAAAATTTTGCCCGTACTCCTTTTTAAACAAGGCCGAAAGGTACCCCGCCGAAACACAGGCATAGTTGGCCACATCCTGCAGCATAATTTTTTTGCCCAGGTGTTCGTAAACATACCGGCGCGCCTGCTCCAACAGCTCCCCCCGGGCGGTGGAAAGCGGCTCCAGCAGGCCTAGCAGTTCATTTTCCAGCTTTTTCAGCCAGTGCAGCACCTGGGCCCGGGTAAGCAGCCCTTCTATTTCGCTGTACCCGGCGGCGGTATTGGTGAAAAAAGAGGAGTCCGATTCCTCCTGGTGAATTTCCCGCAGGGCGTCGCAGGCGGCGCGGTACAGCGTGGTACACACCCAAAGGGCCTGTTCCCGTTCATGGGGCACGGCCGCCAGCTGCTGGGCGGTGCGCTGAATCAGGGTGCCGCAAACCGAAGAGCTTCGGCTGCGAATTTCTGTTTTCAGGCGGCTGCCTATGCCCGCAAGGCCCAGTGGCTGGTATATGGCCGCAGGCAGGCTGCAGGCGTCAATTTGCTCTTTGCCGGTAAGGTAAAAGTAATTTTGCAGGGCCGCCAGCTCTGCGCAGAAAACCTGGCGGCTCTGCTCGCCCTTGTGCAGCCCGGCGGCCATCACGCAGGGGCGCAGCTGGGTTACATTGGCCGAGGTGGTCTTCAGCCTTTGAAAAAACCCGGCGGTTGTATTGCCGCTTTGGGGCTGGCTGCCCCAGTAAAACAAAAGAAAGGCGGGGCTTTGCGCGGGGCGCACAAGGGCATATTGCTTAAACCCGTTTTGGGCCAGCTTTTCCAGCACCTCCCGCTGCCAGCGCAGGCGGCTAAGGCCGCTCTCGTTGTCGTTGGTTTCGGCATCGCCCGGCATAAAAAACAACACCAGGGCGGAATACCCCTCAAAAAAGCCCTGCCGGGTAAGCAGCGCCGCATCTTCACCGGAAAAAGTAGAGGGCGCTGTAAACCGGGTAAGGGCGTTTTCCAGCTGCTGCTGCAGGCCCCCTTCTCCGGGGGCCCCGGCGGGGCCCTTGGCGGCCATGCGGCGGCGGTTGCGCTCGTCTATGGCTTTTGCCAGCCCCTTTTCCAGCGTTTCCGGCTCCATTTGGGTTTTGGTAATGTAATCCACCGCCCGCAGCCGCAGGGCCTGCTGGGCAAGGGCAAATTCCTCCAGGTTGGTAAGCATAATAAAAACGGTTTCGGGGCTTTGCTTTTGGGCCTGCTCTAAAAGGGCAAGGCCGTCCATCACCGGCATATTAATGTCTGCCAGCACAATGTCGGGGGCAAGGGCTTCAATGGCCTCCAGGGCCTGGCGCCCGTTTCTTGCGGTGCCCGCCAGCACGCAGTTGTTTTTCTCCCAGTCAATCAA
>JBKEBR010000003.1:0-2441 GCA_047973285.1 Oscillospiraceae bacterium
GGAAAGCCTGGATGAATTGTTAAAAGAAAGCGATTTCATCTCGCTGCACCTGCCCGCTACCCCGGCCACCGAGCATATCATCAATGCGGCGGCCATAGCCAACATGAAGGATGGGGTTATCCTTATTAATACGGCAAGGGGTGCGCTGGTGGAGGAACAAGCCTTGGCCAATGCGCTGGCTGCCGGTAAGGTTCGTGCTGCCGGGCTGGATGTGTTAACCGAAGAGCCGCCGCAGCAGGGTACACCGCTGCTGGCCGCGCCGAACGTAACCATTACAGGGCATGTGGCATGGCTCACCAGGGAATCGCGCCTTCGGGCGGTGGATATGGCAATTGATAATTTTTCAAGCTATCTGCAAGGCGTACCCAAATCGTTAATCAACCAACCGGCAACGAAAAAACCAAAGGAATATTTTATAAACTAAGGAGTAATTTTAGTGAATATCAGTACAATGTTGAGAGAGAGCATCAGGGCCAAGCCCGCAAGCAAACGCAGCGCACGGCAAAAAACGTCTACCCCTAAAAATGTTACCCGAATGAATTTGAACGAAAATGCGTATGGAATGTCTGAGGTGGTAAAAAAAGTTCTCATTGATGCCGTTGCAGACAACTATATGTACCAAGATTTTTATGCAGTAGACATTCGGGAAAAACTGGCAGAGAACTATGCCCTCACGCCAGACCATGTGCTGGTGGCCTCGGGCTCCAGCGCCGTAATTGATATGCTGGGCGAGGTGTTTATCAACTATGGCGACGAAATTGTATACTGCTCCCCCTCGTACGAGGCGTTCCCCGATATGGTTAGCGACAATGGCGGTGTGCGCGTAGAGGTTCCCCTGACCGGAGATTATAAGTTTGATTTGGATGGAATGCTTGCGGCCATTACAGATAAAACGAAAATGGTAATTGTTGTAAACCCCAACAACCCAACGGGCTCGTACATTCCTTCCGCAGAGGTGGAAGCGTTTGTAAAAAAACTTCCCCCGCACGTTTTGCCGGTGGTAGACGAGGCCTATTTTGAATATGTTACAACCCCCGGCCACTACAGCCTTATTGAGATGATTCAAAAGGAATACGACAGGCCGCTGATTGTATTGCGCACCTTTTCCAAAATTTATGGGCTTGCAGGGCTGCGAATTGGGTATGCAATTGCCCACCCGGCAATTGTGGACGAAATGATGAAAACCTGCCAAGCCTGGAATGTGAGCCGCAGTGCAACACTGGCGGCCCTGGCCGCCCTCGAAAATCAAGAGTATGTTCGCACCATTCTGCAAAAAAATGCCGAAAACCGAACCTATCTTGCCCAGGGGCTAAAAGCGCTTGGCTGTTTTGTAGTTGAACCGGCGGCCAATTTTATCTATTTTAATACGTATAGAAACTCTAAAGTGGTTTCACAGAAATTGGCAGAAAAAAGAATTTTAATTAGCACGCCAGATAGCTTTAACCGCGTTACAGTAGGGAAAATGGAGCAGAATACAGCCTTTTTAACGGCCTTAAAAGAAGTTCTGGACGAATTGCCGCCACAAAACTAGCCCAAAAGAGGCGGCCCGCCCCCGCGGGCAGAGCGGAAAAGAACAGCTT
This sequence comes from Oscillospiraceae bacterium, assembly GCA_047973285.1. Classification (GTDB taxonomy): domain Bacteria; phylum Bacillota; class Clostridia; order Oscillospirales; family Ruminococcaceae; genus JAAYCI01. The sequence goes on from JBKEBR010000003.1 coordinate 1,581, forward strand.
TACCAATTTTTTGCCTGCCCAATAGAAACGGGTTGCATTGAAAGGGGAAAGCCAATGGGCCTGCCCAAAATGCTGTAAGCACCAGCCCAAAAGCCTGTTTGTGCCCGCTTTACTATAAAAGGAGAGTGCCGCATATGGAACAATACTATATCAATATTAACCGCCAGTTTGGCAGCCTTGGCCGCCCAATTGCCATTAAGCTGGCAGAAATTCTTCAAATTGAATATTATGACAGGGATATTGTAGAAGAAACAGCCAAGAAAATGGAAATTTCAGTGGCCCAAGCCAGCACGCGGGATGAAGTGGTAAGCTCAAAATTTGGGTATATGGCCTTTCCGCTTGGCGACGGTCCCAGCGAAAACCAAAATAAAATATTTGACCATCAGGTGCAAATCATTCAAGAAATGGCGTCGAAAGGCTCTGCCATTTTCGTGGGCCGCTGTGCAGACTATATTTTACGAAATTATAACTGCCTGAATGTTTTTATTTACGCGCCGAAGGCCCAGCGCTACCTCAACTGTGTAAACTCACTTGGCATGGCCCCCAATGAAGCAAAAAAGATGATTGAAAAGGTAGACAAAGCCCGTGAACGCTATTGGCTGAAATACACCAAGCACCTCCCTTCCGATTTGGAGTCTACCCATTTAATGGTAGACAGCAGCCTTTTTGGCGTAACAGGCACAGCAGAGTTAATTGCCTCGATTGTGAGAGACCATTTTTCTTTCGATATTTCGTAGAAAGAACGGTTGAACTGCAATAAACCGGTATCCCTTATTGCTCTTCAAGTTGCTTTTGCAGCTCAGCTTCTTCTATTTGAATGGGTCAGGCTGGTAAAAATTAAAAATATAGAAAAATAACGGA
>JBKEBR010000004.1:0-22174 GCA_047973285.1 Oscillospiraceae bacterium
CCTCTTCCAACATGAGCGACGCAGAAATTCAAAAGGCCGTTCAGGATGCACAGCAATATGCCGCCGAGGACGATACCTTTCGCCAGGCAACCGAAGCGCGCGGGCAGCTGCAAAAGCTGTTGGCCCAGGCCGAGGAATTGCAAAAACAGGAAAAAAGCAAAGACAAACAGCGCTACAAGGTTGTGAAGGAGGTGCTGGACGCACCCACAAAAGCCGCCAAAAAAGCTTTGGCCGGCAAAAAGCCGGAGGACGTAATAGCGGCCTGTGCCGCACTGGAAACCGCCCTGAATAACCTGTAAAAAGTATGTGCGCCCTGCCGGGCACCGAAGCCTTATAGAAGGATGCCGCTGCCCCACCGGTACAACGGCTGTTTGGCCCGCAGCTTTTTCATCAAAAATTCAAAACCCCTGCTTCGGCTTTTCTGCCGGGCCGTGGAGTTGTAAGCCAATTGTGCTTTGCAGCGTTTTGCCGCCCGCCGGGTTGCCGGTTGGTGCTGGAACCGGCCGCCGTGGGTTGCCGCCTGTTTCTACCATTTTCCAGAAATAAATCTCCCCAATTTTCGGGGGGTATTTTACCTTCGCCCTTGGTTCGGCAGCTTGCCCTTTGCCCTACGGCCAGGCGGCACAGCCAACAGCCAACAGCCAACAGCCAACAGCCAACAGCCAACAGCCAACAGCCAACAGCCAACATAATTTTCTTTTATTTTTAGCCTATTTTTTGTTATTTTATTTTTTGCAGCGGGGGCCAATGGATAAGGCTTGTGGCTTATGCCGGTACCTTGCGTTGTCTATACAAGGTGCCCCCGCCTAAAGCAATGCACAGTGTATATAAAAGTAAATACAAAACAGCCGAAGTGGGCAGCAACACACTTGCCCGCTTCGGCTGTTTTATATGGTTTTTTCAACTTGTTTCGCAAAAATGTGCAGTGTATTTTGCAGCTTTTTTTCTGCTTTTATTTTTGCTTTGCCGCGGCTGCTTTTGGGGGCACGTAAAACACCGGTGCCGCCATTTCCCGCACAGCGGCGCCTGGCCGGGCAGGGTTTGTGGGCAAAAGCTGTTTCAGCAAAGAAAAGCTTTGCCTGCCGCAGGCCGCCAGCTCACCCTACCGCTTGCTGCCAAGGTAGGCTTCGCGCACGGCCTCGTGCTGCATCAGCTCGGCCCCGGTGCCCTGCAGGGTAATTACCCCGGTTTCCAGCACATAGGCCCAGTCTGCCACCTTCAGCGCCATATTGGCGTTTTGCTCTATCAACAGCACCGTAATGCCGTCGGCGTTTACCGTTTTAATAATTTCGAAAATATCTTTTACCACCAGCGGTGCAAGGCCAAGGCTGGGCTCGTCCATCATAATCAGCTTGGGGCGGCTCATAAGGGCGCGGCCCACGGCCAGCATTTGCTGCTCACCACCCGAAAGGGTACCCGCCAGCTGCCAGCTGCGCTCTTTTAAGCGGGGAAACAGGCCATACACATAGGCAAGGTCTTCACTTAAATCGTCGCTGCGCAAATAGGCGCCAATTTTAAGGTTTTCCACCACGGTAAGGTTGGGAAAAACCCGCCGCCCTTCGGGCACAAGAGTAATGCCCTGCTGCACAATTTCGTAGGCAGGCCTGCCGGTAATGGGCTTGCCCATAAAAGAAACACTGCCCTTTTGAAGCGGCACAAGGCCCGCAATGGTTCGCAGTATGGTAGATTTGCCCGCGCCATTGGCGCCAATGAGGGTTACAATTTTGCCCTCATTCACCTCCATGGTAATGCCCTTCACCGCTTCTATTCCACCGTAGCTTACGGTTAAATTTTCCAGCTTCAAAAAATCACTCATCGTCGGCCACCCCCAAATAGGCATCAATTACGCGCTGGTTGGCCTGAATTTCCGGCGGGGTGCCGTTTGCAATTAAACGGCCAAAGTCCAGCACATAAATGCGGTCGGAAATGTCCATTACCAAATTCATGTGGTGCTCTATCATCAGCACGGTAAGCGCAAACTGGTTTTTAATGCTGTAAATAAAGGCTGTCAGCTCTTCGGTTTCCTGCGGGTTCATGCCCGCCGCTGGCTCGTCCAGCAGCAGAAGCTTTGGCCCAGTGGCAAGGGCGCGGGCCACTTCTAACCGCCGCTGCTTGCCGTAAGGCAGGCTGGAGGCCTTTTCGCCCGCCAGGTCCCCAAGGCCAAGCAGCTCCAGCAGCTCCAAAGACTCGCTGCGTATTTTGGCCTCTTCCTTATAATTCAGGTGCAGCGTTGCGCTAAGCAGGTTGGCCTTCAGGTGCAGGTGCTTTGCTATCATAACATTTTCCAGCACCGTAAGGCTTTTAAACAGCCGTATGTTTTGAAAGGTACGGGCCACCCCAAGGCGGGTAATGGCGTCGGGGGTTTTCACCTGTGCGTCTGTATAGCCGCCGCTTTGGCTGCCCGCGTACAGTTTTTTCATTTTGCCCTGAGGGTGGTTGGCTATTATTTTTTCATTTTCAAGGTATACGGCGCCATAGGTGGGGGTGTACACGCCGGTAATAACGTTAAAGGCGGTGGTTTTGCCCGCGCCGTTGGGGCCAATAAGGGCAACAATTTCTTCCCTGTTTACCTCCAGGTTTAAATCGTCCACCGCAACCACGCCGCCAAACTGCATGGTAATATGTTCTGCCTTCAGCAAGATATCAGCCATTGGTGCCGCCCCCTTTCTTTGCGCCGCGGGCCGCAAACCAGCCCTTTATGCGGCCGGGCAGCTTTTTAAAGAAACCGGCAAGGCCCCCCCAGCTGAATTCGGTGGTACCCATAATGCCCCGGCGGTAAAACAGTACAATCACCATCAGCAAAACGCTGAAAACAACCATGCGGAAGCCGGTGCGGAACAGGGGAATGCTTACCCCCGCAATGGTAAGGGGGTCGTCGAAAAAACGCAGCCACCAGTCTTTGCTGGCAACCACCAGAAAAGAGCCCAGAATGCTGCCGGTAACGCTGCCCATGCCGCCCAGCACCACAATTAGCAAAATGTCGTAGGTAATGGTTACCTTAAAGGTGCCGGAGTCGATGCTGGACATGTACATGGCCAGCATGCCGCCGCCCACCCCCGCAAAAAAGCTGGAGGTAATGAAGCTCATCAGCTTGGTGCGGAAAAGGTTGATGCCCATGGCCTCGGCGGCCACCTCATCTTCCCGAATGGCTTTAAAGGCCCTGCCGTAGGAGGAATTGATCATCAGCACCATCACCAGAATACACACCGCCGCAATGGCAAAGGGAATAATAAGGTGGGAAAATACCGGAATAAGTTTAAGGCCATAGCTGCCGTTGGTAATGGTGTCCATCTGCGGCGCGGCAATGAGCGCGCGGATAATTTCAGAAAAGCCAAGGGTTGCAATGGCCAGGTAGTCGCTTTTCAGGCGCAGCACCGGTATGCCGATAAGCGCCGCGAACAAGGCCGCCACAAGCCCCCCCACAACAAGCGCCAGGGGAAACGGCAGGTAAATGTTTGCAATGGCGGGGTTGATGCCGGAAATGTAATACACGCCGGCACGGCTTTCCACCGGAATGGTGAGAATGGCCGCGGTGTAGGCCCCAATGGCCATAAACCCTGCCTGCCCCAGGCTGAACAAGCCGGTAAAGCCGTTGAGCAGGTTCATGGAAACCGCCACCACCGAATAGATGGCCGCTTTTTGCAGAATGGAAACTGCCATTCCATAGCTGCTTTTGTTCATGTCTAAAAAGATAAGGGCGGCGCAAACCAGAACCAGGGCAATCAGGCTGGCGGTGAGGCTGCGCTTTTTTTGTGCCGTTGTTTTCATGGTTTCACCTCACACCTTATCAATGTCTTTTTCGCCAAACAGGCCGGTGGGGCGCAGCAGCAGCATGACGATAAGAAGCAAAAAGGTAAATGCATCGCTGAAGGTGGAATAGCCAAAGGCAACCAAAAAGGTTTCAATAATGCCAATGGCAAACCCGCCCACAACGGCGCCGGGAATGCTGCCAATGCCCCCAATAACCGCCGCCACAAAGCATTTAAGCCCCGGCAGGCTGCCGCTGAAAGGGGTAACCGACATGCGGTCGGTAAAATACAGAATGGAACCAACCGCCGCAAGGGCGCTGCCAATGACAAAGGTCATCATAATAACCTTGTTTACCTTAATGCCCATCAGCTGGCTGGTTTCAAAGTCTTTAGAGGCGGCGCGCATGGCCATGCCAAGCTTGGTGTGGTTGATAAGCCACATAAGCCCAAATACCAGCAGCAGGCTGAGCACCGGGGTAAGAAAGGTTACCGCCGAGGCAGACACGCTGCCAATTTGGAAAATATTTTTAAGGAAGGGAATTTCGGGGTATGCCCGGGGCAGCGCCGTAAACAGGTAGGTGGCAAGGTTTTGCAGCAAATAGGAAACACCGATGGCGGAGATCATAACCGACATGCGGGGCGCGTTGCGAATGGGCTTGTAGGCCACCTTTTCAATACCAACACCCAGCAAAACCGTTAGCAGAATGGTAACGGGAATGGAAAGCCACCACGGAAAAACTGCCATGGAAAAAATCATGAAATACCCGGCCATCATAAAAATGTCGCCATGGGCAAAGTTGATGAGGCGCAGAATGCCATACACCATCGTATACCCGATTGCAATCAGCGCATACGCCCCGCCCAGCGAAATGCCGGTAAGGCAGTGCTGCAAAAAGGTAGAAAGCGACATGAGGATTCCTCCTAGTTTATTTTCAAACAAAACGGGAGGCAACCTTTCAATTGCCTCCCACAAAGCCTATTGGTATAGCTTTACGCGACGGTAACGGTTTTCAAAAATTTGAATTCGCCGTCTTTTACTTCTTTAATAAAGGCGGTATCTTTTTCGGCATCGCCGTTGGCATCAAACTTGATGGCCCCGGTTACGCCTTCGTAGGAGAGGGTGGTCAGGGCATCGCGCACCTTCACCGAATCGGTGCTGTCGGCGGCTTCAATGGCCTTGTAAATGGCAAGGTAAGCATCGTAGCCAAGGGCGGAAACCGCGGGAATGGTTTCGGGCTGCTTGTTTTCCACCAGGTATTTTTTGAAGCCTTCCACAAAGCTTTTGGCCTCTTCGGTTTCGGGGGCTGCATCGTCGAAGAAGGTGGAAAGGCTTACGCCCTCGGCGTCGGCGCCGGCATTCTCAATGATGCTGCCGTTCTCCCAGGTGTCGCCCGCCATAATTTTGCAGGTAAGGCCAAGCTCGCGGGCCTGCTTGATGATAAGCGGCGCGGTTGCAATAGAGGAAGGCGCAAACAAAACATCGGGGTTTGCCGCTTTGATGTTGGTTAACACCGCCTTGAAATCGGTTTGGTTGGTTTGGAAGTTCTCTTCCACCACGGTGCCGCCGCCCTTTACAAAGGCTTCTTTAAAGTAAGCGCCAAGGCCGGAGGAATAGTCGTCGCCCAGCTGGGTAAGCACCGCAGCGGGGGTGGCGCCGTCTTCCAGGGCGTAGGTTGCCATTACGGTGCCCTGGAACGGGTCGAGGTAGCAGGTGCGGAAATAGAAGTCGTTGCCCAGCGTTACCTGCGGGTTGGTGCAGGAGGCGCCCACGGCGGGAATTTGAGCCTGCTTGAAGGTGTCGCCCGCGGCAATGGAAACGCCCGAGCCGTAAGAGCCAACCACGCCAATTACGCCTTTGCTTACCAAAGACTGGGCAGCGGTAACGGCTTCGGTTTTGTCGGATTTATTGTCGGCCTCTACCAATTCTATTTTATACTCTTCGCCGCCAACGGTAACGGTGGGGTATACGGTGTTGGCATACCGAACGCCAAGAACCTCCTGGAAGCCGCCGCCGCCATTCTCACCTGTAAGCGGCTCGAATACACCTATGCGAATTACCTTTTCGCCGCCGCTTGCAGCAGCGCTGCTGCCACAAGCCGATAAAAGGGAAACTGCCATTAAAATGGCCAAAATCCCGGTTGCAAGCTTTTTCATCACTTTTCCATCCTCTCCATATTTAGAGCTGTTTTTGTATCACAGTTATATCACATTTGTGATAAAAAATCTATGTTTTGCGTACGCGCACACAATATTTCGTTGTTTTTTATTGTAAGCCCTGTTTTGGGGCCTCTATCTTTGTGCATTTTTACAGCCAAATGCCCGCTTTTGATTTTTTTCTGTTAAAAAGGTCTATCTGTCCTTCATTCAAGTACAATTTTCTCTTTTTTCGCCTGCTGTTTTGCAATATCTTTCACAAATAAGCAGCACTCTTTTTTGCTTTTAAGCACAGGCTCTTTTGGTTTTTTTGTTTTGCTTTATCTCCGGGTCGGCTTCCCTTATATACATTATATATAAAAAGAGATGCCGCTTACCTTGGTAAGCGGCATCTCTTTTTATATTTTACCGGGCAGCGCCCAAAGGCTGTTCAGCGTTTGGCCAGGCCATGGTCCATATTAAGCTGCGCCGCTTTGTCATCGCCAATATACTGGTACGCCTCCAAAAGGCCCAAAGCACTTTTCTCTTCTTCCATCTGCTCTGCATGGAACCAGTTGAGGAAGTTGAGCGTGCGGAAATCATCCTCGGCTTTGGCAGCCTTGGCAATTTCGTTGATAGAGGCGGTGATAAACAGCTCATGGTCGTAGGCGGCTTTTAAGGCCTCCTCTACATTGTTAAAGGCAACGCCGGGCTTGTTGAGGGCGGGCAAAACCACCAGCGCGTTGTTGTCTTCAAGGTATTCAATAAATTTGTCGGCGTGTTCTACCTCTTCGCCCGCCTGCTTTTTAAACCAGTGGGCAAACCCACTCATCGATTTGTTCTCAAAATAGCTGGCAATGGCACGGTAAAGGTAGGCGGAAAAAAATTCTTTTCCAATTTGGTCGTTAATTTTATCAACAATTATTTGGTTTAACATAATGTAAAGCCTCCAGTTTCAATATCTAGGCAAACGGCATTGAAAACGCTGTTTGTATTTTTTATTATAGCACCAACCGGCATAAAAAGTAAGTGTTAAGAGCAATTTTTTCAACCTTTGGGGTTGTTTGCCCGGTGCGCAGGCGGGGCTTTTTGCGCATTTGCCTGTTTTAAAAATGTTGGTTACAATAGAAAGAGAATTTTTGACACGGCCCGGCAGGCCGTTTATTGTGTTGAGGTGTTTTATGGACCATTCCCTGTGGCTGCTTGTATTGGTGCTGGCCCTGCTGGGCGCGGCTTTTGGCAGTGTTTTTATTTTGCGCAAAACCAGCCTGTGGTGTGGTTTTTTGTTTTTAAGCACCCTGGCGGCTTTGGGCGGCACGCTTTTTGTATTGGCCTATTATTTTAACATTACCCCTTTGTTTTTTGTACTGCTGGCCTTGCTTGTGTTTTTATTTATTTTGCTGGCGGTAAGCGTGTATATTCTTATTTTTCTTTTATTCTGGAACGCCAAAATTATTTTAAAACGCGAAAGGCGCAGCCTTGCCAACAGCCTTACCCTGCTGCTGGCCCTTGCGTTAACCTTGCTGCTGCTTGTTTCTTTTGGGCTAAGCCTTGCCGGGCGGCTGCCGCTTTGGGTGGTTGCCATACAAAATGCCGCAGCCGTTGTGGTTTTTTATTTTGTGCTGCACGCTTTGCTTTTTGTAACAACCCTGCTGCTTTGCGGCCTGGCCCGCCCCCCGAAAAAGCAGGACTATATTATTGTGTTGGGCAGCGGGCTTGTACACGGGCAGGTTTCCCCTTTGCTGGCAGGGCGCATCAACAAGGCCATTGCTTTTTACGGAAAGCAAAAGGTGCTGCGCAAACCGCCAAAGCTTGTTCTTTCGGGCGGGCAGGGCGCCGATGAACCCTTGCCCGAAGCCGAGGCCATGGCCGCTTATGCCGCCGCGCAGGGCCTTCCCCCAAAAGACCTTTTATTGGAGGGCGCTTCGGCAAACACCCTGCAAAACATGCAGTTTTCCCGCAGGGTTATAGAGCAGGATGCCGCCGGGCGGCCATACCGCTGTATTTTTGCCACCAGCAATTACCACCTGCTGCGGGCCGGGGCCTATGCCCGCAAGGCCGGGCTGAAAGCCGAGGGCATTGGGGCCAAAACGGCGGGCTACTACTGGCCTACGGCCGTGCTGCGGGAATACATTGCCCACCTTAAAATTCACCTGCGTTTTCATTTGGCCGCTGCTGTTTTGGCAAGCCTGCTGGGTATTTTTGGGGCAATTCTTCCCACCCTTTTGCAGGGGTAGCCCCCGCCCTATTCCCCGGCAAAAGGCCGCGTTGTTTTCGGCACGGCCTTTCTCTACACGCACGCAGAACGGCCAAAGCATTTGCCCCCGCTTTATATAAGGCGGGGGCATTTTTGCAAACCCGGCAAAGCTGTTGTTTATTAAAGCAACAGCAGCCCTGCCAGCACGCCCCCTATGCTACCCGCTAAAAACAAAAAATCCCGCGGCCTTACCTTTATAAGAACCGCCTGCTTTCTTGGGGCGCTGCCGCAAAACCCGCGGGATTCCATTGCCATGGCAATGGAATCGGCATGGGCAAGGGCATGCACCAGCATGGGCACCAGCCTTTTGGGGGAAAACGCCGGCGCCCTTACCCCCCGCACCTTTTGGGCCGCTTTTACAATGCCATATTCCTGCTGTACCGCCGGAATAAAATGAAAAGCGGCCAGAATGCCATAGGCAAACTGGGGCGGCAAACAAAACTGCTGCATAAGGCTTAGAATAAACCCCTGCCTGCTGGTGGTATGGGCAAACAAAAGCCCAATGGCCCCAAAGGCCAGCACCCTTGTAGCAAGCTGCAGCCCACTTTGCAGCGAGGTTACGCTAAGTGCCGCCTGCCCCCAGCTGCCATTTGCCTGCCCGCCCCCGGTGGAAAACCAGAGCCCGGTAAAAAACAGCCCTGCCGCCGCCGCAAAAAACGGCAGGGCACCCAGCAACAGCTTTGCCCGGCGCACCCCCGGGGCAAGCAGGCACAGCAAAAGGCAAACGCCAAAAACGGCAAGGTTGAGCCGGGTGCTATAGGTAAAGGAAAGAATGAGGGAAACCGCCAAAAGAGAAAGAAATTTATAGCCCGGGTTCAGGGTATTCATTTGCGTTTCACCTCCGCACTTTTTATAGCATTCATTCTTTATCATCTTTCAAAACATACAAATAGTATTTTATGCTTTATTTATAATTTTTATTTTTGCAAAAGGGCGCCCCCCTGCATGTACAAAATGCGCCCCGCATAGGTTTCAGCCAGCGCCGCATCGTGGGTTGCCACCAGCACGGTAAGCCCCCGCCCCACCCGCTCTGCCAGCCTTTCCATCATAAAGACGGTTCCGTTTTTATCCTGCCCGTAGGTTGGCTCGTCCAGCAAAAGAATTTCGTGGTTGCCCGCCAACATTGCCAGCACCGCCAGGCGGCGCTGCTGCCCCTGGCTGAGCATATAGGGGGAACAACCGGCATACTGCGCAAGGCCAAATTCCTGCAGCAGTTGCAGCGCCGCCTGCCTTTGGCCGCCTTTTTCCCCTTTGGGCGCTGCCGCGGCCAGGGTGTACAGCACCTCGTCCAGCACCGTAAGGGTTACAAACTGGTAGGCTGGGTTTTGGAAAACAAGCCCCGCCCTGCCCGCCGTTTGCAGTTTTCCCTTATGCTTTATAAGGCCGGCTAGCGCCCAAAGCAGGGTTGTTTTGCCGCTGCCGTTTTGCCCCATAACCGCGGTAAGGGTACCGCTTTTTATTTGCAGCGAAAGGTTTTGCAGCACAACATGCCTGCCATAACCGGCCTGCAGCCCGCAGGCATAAAGGGCGGTTTGCGGCCCGCCTTGCGCTGCAGGGGGCCGGGGGCCATATTCCGCTTGCAGGCCAAACAAGCCAAGCGCCCCCAGCAGTTCCCGCTTTTGGGCAAACTGCCCGGGCAAAAGGTTTTGGTGCAGCAGCGCGCCCTGTTTGTTCATCACCATTATTCTGGTGGCCATGGGGGCCCAATAGTCGAACCGGTGGTCTACAATAAAAAGGGTTACGCCCTGCCGGGCCGCTATGGCTTGCAGGGTTTTTGCAATGGCCTGCGCGGCGGCGGGGTCTATATTGGCGAAGGGTTCGTCCAGTACCAGCAGCTGCGCGCCGGTGGCAAGGGCCGCCGCAAGCACCACCTTTTGCAGGGTGCCGCCCGAAAGGGTGGGCAGGGGTGCTTTGGCCTGCCCCTGCAGCCCAACCAGCCCCAAAAGCTGATGGGCCCGCGCAGGAAGGCTGCCGCCGTAATTTACATTTTCAAGGGCAAACAGCACTTCATCCTCGGGGGTGCCCATGCAAAACTGCGCCCCGGGGTTTTGAAACATCATGGAAACTTTTTGCGCGCGCAGGTTTGGGGGCAGGGCCGCAATATTTTGCCCTTCCATCTCCATACTGCCCTGTACTTTGCCGCCATATTCAGGGTAAAGGCTGGCCATACAATAGGCAAGGGTGCTTTTGCCGCAGCCGGAAGGCCCCATAAGCACCACCGTTTCCCCCGGGTACAGGCAAAAATTCAGGTTTTGCAGCACGGCCTTTTCCTGCGTTTGGTAGTAAAACCCAAAATTTTGGCACCGCAAAAGCGGGGCTTTGGCCGGGCTCATGTGTTTTCCTGCCCCAATGCATAGCTTTTAAGCAGGCCGGTTTTGGCAAGGCTGCTGGCCAGCAGCCTGCACAGCACCCCCGAAAACAGCACCGAGCTTACCAGCCGAATGCCAAACATTGCCAGCAGCAGCCAGGGCGAAAGCGCCAAAAACCCGCTGCGGAAAAAGCCCCATATAAAGCTGGTTACGCAGCAGCCCGCGGCGGCAAGGCACATGGTGCCCATATTGAATTTGCGGTAGCGGGTTGCCGCAAACACCGCTTCGGCCCCAAGGCCCTGCACAATGCCCGACACAATGACAATGGGCCCGTACATATTGCCCATAAGCACCTCCAGAAGGGCGGCCAATACCTCGGCTATAATGGCCGCGCCGGGTTTTTGCAAAATGCAGGCGGCAAGGGTGGCCGCCATAAACCAAACCCCAAAAATAAACTCGTTTGCCAGGGGGGCAAGGCCGGCCGGGGTAAGCAGGGTGCCCAAAAATGACGCAAGGTATACGGCGGCCAGGTACACCACCCCAAACACCACCGCCAAAAGGGCAACCATAATAATATCCCGCAATTTCCAACTGTATTTTTTTTGCATTTTTATCTCTCCTTTGTGGGGCTGTTTACCGAAAGGGTAAAGGTTAAAATATAGTGGCTTGCCCGCTGCTGCACAAATTCACAAACCTGCTGGAAATAGGCAAAAACCTGCTGCACATCTCCCCAAAGCCGGGTGGCGTAATGGGTGGTGGCCGGGTGCAGGCCGGCTTGTTCGGCCATGCGGTACACCTCGGCAATTTGGTCCATATAATCGCCTGCGCCAAGCGGATACAGGGCTATTTTGCACTGCACCGGGAAATGGATTGCGCTTATTTTTTCGAAATTGACCGGCCGCTCTTCCACCGAAAGAAAGGCATCGGCGTCTACATCGCCGGGGCAGCCCTTGGAAAATTGCCCCTCCATGGCCATGTGCACCCCGGGGCGCCAGGCCATGGCAAACAGGCCCTGCACCGCATCCACCACATGGGCCAGCTTGCCCCGGTACACCGTGCCCAGGGCATCGGTGCCCGCCCACACCCCGCCGGTGTCGGTTTGGCGCAGGGCGTCGGTAATAATTACCCCATAAGCGTCGCTCATGGGGTACAGGGCAAACCGGCAGCCGGTTATTTCGGCGCTGGCCCCCCGCCCGTGCCAGGGGTACTCCGGCTTGCAGCAACTGTTTTTTTGCATAAAAAATGCCTCCTTTTGTTCCGTCAAAAGAAGGCATATAGGCACACCGCCGGGCAGCCCCGGCCTGTTTGCTTTATGCGCTTCCTACGACGGTACTAACCGTATCAGGTTCATGGGACTCTCTCAGCCGCAACAAGCATTGCGGCACCCCAGCGCCATACAGTATTCAGTTTTTTTGAACTGCTGCCAGAAACCCGTGGGCGGGCCCTGCCCTGTTTTTGGCCGGCCCCAACCCGGCGGGCCGCAAGTTCAGGGCCAGTATAATACAAGCGGGTTTATTTGTCAAAACCTTTTTGCGTTTCTCAAAGCCTGCGGCATTATTTATTTTTATTTTTTCGCTATTTTTCCAGCCTTTTTTTGCACTTGCAGCAAAAGGGGCTTTTAAACATTTTTTTTCGTTTTCCGGCAGGGCGGCAACAAGCAGCTTCCGGGCAGGCGGCAACAAACAGCCGCGGCAATTAGCCGCTGTTTTCTTTTATTTTTCCGCCTTTTTCCTTTGCCGCCGCGGGGCGCTGGGGGGCGCTTTTGGCTTTGGCGCGGTAAGGGCGTGGCTGTTTTTAATCATGGTAAGCAGGTCTTGCAGGGGCGGGGCGCAGGCAAGGTCTACGGTGTTCCAGTGCTGCTTGTTCAAATGATACCCAGGGCTTACGCCGGGGTAAACCCGGCGCCAAAATTCCGCCCGCATCGGCTCCTCTTTCAAGCTAATGTACAATTTTTCCGCTTTCAGGTATACCCATGCAAAAACTTTCCGGTTTTTCAAATGGCGCACCACCGCAAGGCCGCTGTCTTTAAAGGGGTAATCTTCGTATGCGCCCGGGAAGGCAAGGCAAAGGTTGAGCAGCTCCCGGCGGTCCATCTTTTCCCTCCCCGTGTTTTTTTATCCAATGTTTTTCAGCCAATTAAACCGGCTATTTTTTTGGTATTTACCAGGGTAATTTCCCCCCTGGATAATGTTACCATTTCTTCGCCCGCAAAATAGTTGAGCATGCGGGTAACCACCTCGCGGGCGCTGCCCAAATGGCGGGCAATTTCCTCGTGGGTAATGGTTACTGTCTCCGAGTTTTCCAGCCGGGCCTGTTCCAGCAAAAAGGTGGCTAGGCGGCTGCCAAAGCTGGTGAACAGCACCTGTTCAATTACCCACATAACATCGGAAAAGCGGGCCGCCATAAGCTGGTTTGTATAATCGGCCAGCGGCAGCGATTCTTTGGAAATTTCGCCGTATACCTTGGCGGGCACCACTATAACCTCGGCGTCTTTTTCAGCTGAAATATGCACATCAAAATGGATGTTTTGCAGCACACAGGCCGCCGAAAACAGGCACACATCCCCTTCGAACAGGCGGTACAGGGTTATTTCCTTACCGTCTGGCGAAAGAATGTACACCCGCAGCCGCCCTGTTTGCACCAGCAAAAGGCCGGTGCAGTCTTCCCCGCCGCCGTGCAGCATTGCACCTTTTAAAAAATGCTTTGCCGCGGCCTTTTGCCGCAGCTGCCGCCGCCGTGGCTCGGCAAGGCTTTCCCAGCAGGGGAAAAGTTGTTCCAGCACCGCGCCGTTTGCCTGCATGCCTGCCTCCTGCCCGGGCGGCCAAAGCCCGCCCTTGTTTTTTTACCGGTGTTTTTATTATACACCACAATGCTTTACAGGGGCAGCCGTTTTTATTTGTTTCACACAAAACACACCCACCGGCAGCACAGCAGCGCCGGTGGGTGTGTTTTATGTGAAAGCGCCAGGGGCGGCAGGGCTGGGCTGCCGCAACGGGCCTTACCGCCGCCCTTGGCACAATTTTTAGCCCCTAACCCCTGCCAAAAACATTTTTATTTGCCCTGCATGCCGCCCCGCCAAACGAAAAGTTCGGCCTTGCCGAGGCCTTTTGCAGCGGCCCTAGCCGCAACGCGCCCGGCTTAAATTTTTATGCCGCAGGCGTGCCGCGGGGTTTCATCGTAGCCGCCCTCACCGGCAACCAGCTCGTACAGGCGGTAGCCGCCTGCCAAATTGTAACAGCTGTACCCCTGCTGCTGCAAAATGCGGCAGGCCACATAACTGCGCAGCCCGCTTTGGCAGTGCACATAAATTTCTTTTCCCGCCGGAATTTTGCCCAGATTTTCGCGCAGGCTGTCCAGCGGAATATGCACAGAGCCCTCTATGTGGCCCGCCCCGTATTCCTCTTCGGTTCGTACGTCCAGCAAAAAGGCAGCCGGGTTTTGCAGCACCGCCTGCACATCATGCCAATGGAACTGCCTCACCTTGCCGGTTACAACATTTTCCACCACAAAGCCCGCCATGTTTACCGGGTCTTTGGAGGAGGAGAAGGGCGGGGCATAGCACAGCTCCAGCTCGGCCAGGTCGGCGGCATGCATGCCCGCCCGAATGGCGGTGGCAAAAACATCGCAGCGCTTGTCTACCCCTTCAAAGCCCACCAGCTGGGCCCCCAATATTTTACCGGTTTTCTTTTCAAAAATGGTTTTTATGCTGATATTTTTTGCCCCCGGGTAGTACCCCGCATGGGAAGACGAAAGGGTAAAGGTTTTGTCTGCATCAAACCCTGCTTTTTGGGCCGCCTCTTCGGTAAGGCCGGTGGCCGCCACCGTAAGGCCAAACAATTTCAGCACGGCAGAGCCCTGGGCTCCCCTGTACACGCTGGCAACGCCCGCCATGTTGTCGGCGGCAATGCGCCCCTGCTTGTTGGCGGGGCCCGCCAGCGGCACATACCCGGGCTGGCCGCTTACAAAATTCACAATTTCCACTGCGTCGCCCACGGCATACACCTGCGGGGCCGAGGTTTGCATCTGCCCGTTTACCACAATGGCCCCCCGGCTGTTCAACGCAAGGCCCGCCGCTTTGGCAAGGGCGGTTTCGGGCCGCACCCCCACCGAAAGCAGCACCATGTCGGCAGGCAGGGCCTGCTGCCCTTTCAGGCGCACCAGCAAGCCTTCCTCCGTTGTGTCAAAGCCCTCTACCCCGCTGTTCAAGTGCAGCGAAAGGCCCTTGCTGCGGGCATAACGGTGCACCTCGCAGGCCATGTCATAATCCAGCGCGGCCACCAGGTGGCTTGCCTGCTCTACCACCTGCACCGAAAGCCCCGCCTTTGCAAGGTTTTCGGCCATTTCAAGCCCTATAAAACCGCCCCCCACCACCACGGCTGTTTTGGGGTGCTTTTGGTGAATATAGTCGTAAATGCGGTAGGTGTCGGGAATGGTGCGCAGTGTAAAAATACGCTCGTCCTCTATACCGGGCAGGGGCGGGCGCACCGGCTCGGCCCCGGGCGAAAGAAGAAGCGCGTCGTAGTGTTCGGTATAGCTTTCTTCCGTGGCAAGGTTTTTTACCGTTACCGTTTTTGCAGCCGTGTCAATGGCCTCGGCCCGGCTGCGGGTTCGCACGTCAATTTCGAAACGGGCCCGGAAGCTTTCAGGCGTTTGCAGGGTAAGCTCTTCCCTGTCGGTAATTTCGCCGCCCACAAAATAGGGAAGGCCGCAGTTTGCGTAGGAAATATATTCCCCCTGCTCCAGCATTACAATTTCCGCTTTTTCGTTCAGCCGCCGCAGCCGCGCCGCGGCCGAAGCGCCGCCTGCCACGCCGCCAACAATTACCACTTTCATCAATTCTTTGTCCTTTCCAATTGGCCCGGCCATTTTACAATGCCCCCAATGTTGGTAACATCGGTGTAGCCCATGGCGGCCAGCTGGCCCGCCGCCTGGGCGCTGCGCCCGCCGCTGAGGCAGTACACAAAAATTTTGCCGTCCTTCTCAGGTGTTACAGCCGCCACCCTTTGCATATTGCCAAGGGGAATATTAACGCTGCCGGGGATATGCCCTTCATGGTACTCTTGCTGGGTGCGCACGTCAATAAGATGAATGGTTTTGTCTTTTTCCAGCTCGCTTTTTGCGGCGGCCATGGCAAGGCTTTTTACTGTAACTTTTTTATTGTTGAAAAACATAACAACCCTTCCTTTATATGGTTTACTATGCCGCCAGTATAGCAGCCCCCGGGGCCGCCTTCCGTGATTGAGTCACACAGGCCCTTGGTAACCTTGTTACATACCCCGCTTCTTATTTTTTATATATTTGTAAGCAGCCGCTTGCACCAGCGGCAGGCCAAAGACAAAATATGGTATACTGGGTTTATTCCCCGAAAGGTTGCGGTTATGAAAAAACTTTATTCCCTGTTGCTATTATTGGGGCTGCTGTTTTCGCTGGCCGGCTGCGCCGCCGCGCAGGGCCGGCAAAGCGGTTACACGCAAATAAGCGCGGAGGATGCCCGGGCGCAGATGCAGCAGGCCGAAGAATTTGTGCTGCTGGATGTGCGAACCCCCGAGGAATATGCCGAGGGCCACATAGAGGGCGCCCTGCTGCTTCCCCATACCGAGCTGGCGGCCCGGGCCAGCGCCGAGCTGCCAAACAAGGAAATTCCCATATTTGTGTATTGCCGCAGCGGGAACCGCAGCAAAACCGCTTCGTTGCAGCTGCTGGGCATGGGCTATACCGAGGTGTACGATTTTGGCGGCATTAACAGCTGGCCTTACGGCACCGTAACCGGCGAATAGCCGGGAAAGGAGAATGCTTTTGCTGCTTGATAAACTGGAACAACCCGCCCGCCTGGCCGAGCTGGCCCCCGCCGAAACCCTGGCAGGCCTTGGCCTTGCCCCCGGCGCAGGGTTTTGTGATATTGGCGCCGGAAGCGGTATTTTTACCTTTGCGGCCCTAACGCTGGGCGCCGCACCGGTGTACGCGGTAGACACAAGCGCCGAGATGCGGGCAATTTTGCATACAAAGCGGGCCGCACTGGCAGGCGCCCCCCTGCAAATAACAGAGCACAGCTATGAAGTGCCTGCACAAAGCTGCGCCCTTGTTTTATTTTGCACCGTTTTGCATGAGGTTTCTTCGGTGCATGAAATGCTGAAAGAGGCGCTGCGCATTTTGGCCCCCGGCGGCCGGTTGGCCGTTATTGAATTTTACAGCGGGCAAACCCCCTTTGGCCCACCCGCCGCCCACCGCATTGGCCGCGAGGCCCTTGCGGCCGAGGCCGGAAAAAGCGGGTTTTCGCAGCTTAAAAGCTGGCCGCTTGGCCCCAATTTTTATTGCGCGCTGTTTGAGCCATTGCCCCAAACGGGCAGCGCCGATATTGTGGAGAAAACATGAAAAAAATACTGAAAAACCATTTAAAAACCATTGTTTTTGTTTTGGTGGGCGGCCTGGCCGGTTACCTCTATTACGCCTTGGTTGGCTGTGTAACCGGCAGCTGCGCCATTACCTCAAACCCCATTGCCTCCACCTTATACGGCGGGGTTTTCGGGCTTTTGCTTTCGTTTGTTTTTTCAAAAAGCCCCAAAAAGCAAGGGCCGCCGCCAAGCCCGCCTGCCTGAAATTTAATTTTTACTAAGAAAGGGTTCCCCATGAAAAAGCTTTCTCTGGCCCTGCTGCTTGCCGCCAGCCTGCTGCTTGCGGCCTGCGGCCAAGGCGCTTCCGCCGTTTCTTCTTCTGTTTCAGCGGCTTCTTCCCCGGCGGCGGCTTCTTCGCAGCCCGCTGTTTCCTCGCAGGCCCCCATTGCCGTTCCAGACTTTACCTTGCAGGCCAATAACGGCGAAGAAGTAAGCCTTTCCGACTACCGGGGCAAGGTGGTTATTCTGAATTTTTGGGCCAGCTGGTGCCCGCCCTGCAAGGAGGAAATGCCCGCTTTTCAGCAGTTGCAGGAGGAATATGCCGGCAGCGAAGACACCGTGCTGCTGATGCTGAACCAAACCGACGGGCAGCGGGAAACCAAAGAAAAAGCCGACCAATACCTGGCCGACAATGAGTACACCTTTTTAAATTTATATGACACCGGCGAGGTTGGCGGCGCCATTTTTGGGCTAACCGGCATACCCGCCACCGTAATTGTAGATACCGAGGGCAATTTGGCCGGCTATACCCTGGGCGCCACCACCTATGAAAAAGTGGTGCAAATGGCAGAGGGGGCACGTTAATGCTGGCGCAGGCGCTTCCCCAAATTACCGCCGGTATGGTGGGCCTGCTGTTTTTAGAAGGGCTTTTGGCTTTTGTTTCCCCTTGTATTTTGCCCATGCTGCCGGTGTACCTTGTGTATTTAAGCGGCAGCAAAGAAGAAACCTGCACAAAAAAACAGCTTGTTGCCAACACGGTGGGGTTTATTTTGGGTTTCACCCTTGTGTTTGTGCTGCTGGGCGCTACGGCCTCGGGCATTGGCAGGCTTTTTGCACAGCACAAGCTGCTTTTGCAGCGCATTAGCGGCGGGCTTATGGTTTTGTTTGGCCTGCATTTTACCGGGCTTTTGCGCCTGCCCTTTTTAAACCAAAGCCGCCAGGCCGCCGCGGGCACCAAAAACCTTACTTTTTTTACCAGCCTGTTGTTCGGCTTTGCTTTTTCGTTTGGGTGGACCCCCTGCCTTGGCCCGCTTTTGGGCTCGGCCTTGCTGTTTGCCTCCAACGCCGCCACCCTGTGGGAGGGTGTTTTGCTGCTTTTGGTTTTTTCGCTGGGGCTGGGCGTACCCTTTTTGTTGTCTGCCCTTTTGTGGAACCGCCTGCAGGGTGTGTTGGGGTTTGTAAAAAAGCATTTGCACCTTATTAAAATTATTTCGGGCATTGTGCTTATTCTTGTGGGCTTGCTGTTTCTGTTTGATTTGTTCGGGTATTATCAGGGCCTTTTTGTTTAATTTTTATATACAAATTACAAAAGCACCGGGCAAGCGTTGCCCGGTGCTTTTGCCTTTATAGTTTTTGACACAAGCCGCCCCGCTTTGCCGGCAAAACTGAAACGCCTTCGCTTTTGGCACTGTGCAAAGCAGTGCTTGTTCCGCACTTACATAGCGCCGGCTTTGCAGTTGCCCCGGTTTTAACTGCCGCCGGGCGGCAGCCGCAATTGAAAGGCTCTTTTGGCCTGTTTTTTTGTTGTAAGCGGCGCGCGGCACCCGCCCAGCCGGGCCTGTTAAAGCCATGGGCTGAATGTATGGCTTTGGCCGCACCCACCCCGTTACTCTTGCTGCAAAAAGCCTGTATAAAAGGCTTTTAAAGAAACGATGCTGCGGGTGGTGGCGGCGGTTTTCAGCTTTTTTTCCAGAAAAGCGTTGCTGAAAACCGTTTTATGGTAGGGCCCGTTTGCGCACACATATACCGCGCCGCCCAGCACAAGGCACTCGTCCCCTTTGCCGGGCAGCCCGCGCAGCAGCTCCGCCTCTTCGGGGGCGGGCTCTTTTGCAAGCAAAGCTACAAAGGCCTTCTCTTCCGGGTAGGGGTTTTGCCGCAAAACCTGCCCAATAAAGGCGGGGGTGAAAACAAGGGCGGTTACCTGCAGCCCAAAGGCCTGCACAAGGGTTTGCTCTACCGTATTGCGCAGGGTTTGCAGCGGCGCTTCGGGGCATTCAAAGGCAATGGTGCCGCTTTGTATATAGGTTTGCACCTGCTGCAAGCCTTGCTTTTCCAGGGCCGCCTTCAGGCTTTGCATGGAAATTCGGTTTTTTGCCCCCACGTTTACCGCCCTTAAAAAAGCCGCATACCGCATGGCTGTTTCCCCCTTTTCTTTTAATCGTTGGAAGAGCAGTTGGCCGCATCAATGGCAAGCACCACCATAAGGGCAAGCAGGGCATTGGCCGGGTTTGGCACATCAATTACATAGGTATCTGTCCAGTTAAAAAGCTGCTTCGAGGCGCTCATGGCAAGCTGGCCCGCACCGTCCAGCGCCTGGTATTCCCAGCCCAAAAAATCGCCTTCTACCCGCCAGCCGCTTACGTTAATGTTGTATACCGGCTTAAAAAAGGTAAATTCCTTTTGAATTTCCCCCATATAGTTCCCCTGCATATACAATTCAAACTTGGGCAAAAAGGTAAAAATGCGCTCTTTAACGGTGCCTATATTGTTGCCCATGGCATCATAAATTTGCAGCAGATGCCCCCAGGCAAGCTGCCCCTTTACAGTAAAAACGGGGTTTCCTGCTTCGTCGTAAATATCGTAACTGTCGAACCAGGAAAAGAACCGTTGTTTGAATAATAATTTCATTCTCGCTCCTCTTTGGCGGCTTTTTATTTTATTGTAGCATTGCAAAACGCAAAAAACAATTTCTGTTTTCTCGCCATGGTGCCGGGCCTTTGCCGCATTGGTTTTGTATTTTTTTCATTTAAAAAGGATATGCTCAAACGCAGCAAAGGCCAACCCCGGTATTTTGGTCAAAACCGCAAATTCATTCTTATTAAATACGACTCTTTTTCTTCTTTTCGTTACTTAGAATAAAAAATTTTTCCACTGTTTTTCCCGCAGCAAAATATTTTCCACAAAAGCCCCGGAATAACAACGATTAAACGCTATTATTGGAGGCCAATTCTTCACCGTTGTTGCCGCGCCTGAAAACGCGCATATTTCACAAATTTTCCCTTATTTTTTGGCAGCGGTGTGCTACAATAATGTTCCAAATTTTAGGAGGCAAAATTCAATTGGACAATTTTGTATATATCACAGGCCTGGTGGTTGTGGCCTTGTATCTTTTTTTCGGAATTGATGACCTTATATGGGACATTGCAACCCAGGTAAACAAAATACGGCACCGCCCACAGGTAAAGCTTTCACCGGAATTGCTGGACAAGCAGTTTCCCCGCCTTTTGGGTGTAGTGGTGGCAGCATGGCATGAGGATGCGGTAATAGAGCCTGTTGTCAGCAATATTATTGCTTCCGCCCAGTACCCCCTTTCCATGTACCATATTTTTTTGGGCGTATACCCCAACGACCCCGCCACAATTGCGGCGGCCCGGCGGCTGGAGGCCCGGTACCCCAACGTGCACATGGTTGTGAACATAACACCAGGCCCTACCAGCAAGGCAGAAAACATTAACAATATACTGCGCCAGATACAGGCCTTTGAAAAAACACGCGGCTGGGAGTTTGCCTCGATTACCGTGCACGACAGCGAGGACGTTGTGCACCCCTATGAATTTAAGGTAACCAACTACTTGCTGGACGGGTATGACGCTTTGCAATTCCCCGTTTTCCCTTTGCAGGAAAAGCCCACCCTTAAAAACTTGTGGCGCAACATGACCAAGGGCACCTATGCCGACGAGTTTGCCGAAAACCATTTTCGAACCATGGTATTGCGAGACTCTTCCTCGGCGCTTGTTCCTTCTGCCGGCACCGGCTTTGTGCTTACCCGGCGGGTGCTGAACCATTTTGGCGAGCAAGACGTTTTCCCCCGGGACAGCCTTACCGAAGATTACAAGCTTTCACTCACCCTAACCCAGCTTGGCTTTAAGGTGCATTATGTATTGGAGCGGGTGTGCCGCATAACCGACGCCGGCAAAACCAAATGGGACTATATTGCAACCCGCAGCATGTTTCCCTCTACCTTTTCCACCGCCGTGCGCCAAAAAACACGCTGGATTTATGGCATTACCATGCAATCGGTAGCTTTTCGGGATATTTTTGCCGCCGGAAGCATTGGGTTTAGTGTGCGCTATTCCCTTTATAAAGACCTGAAGGCTAAATACGCAAACCTTATTGTTTTACCCGGCTATATCGCTTTTTTGTATTTTGTTGTGGCCGCACTGCTGCCAAGTAGCCTGCACCCGCCCGATATGTACCCCTTGTATTCATTTTCCTGGTGGCTGTGCATGGTGCTTACCGCCATGATGCTGGAGCGCCAGATTTTGAGGGGAATTTCCATCAAGAATATATATGGCTGGCGCAGCGTTGCCGCGGCCTGCCTTCTTCCGCCCATTATGCCCATTCGGCTGGTATGGGGCAATATCATCAACCTTACCGCCACTTTTCGGGCGTGGAAGCAGTTGGTTTTCGGCTTGCCGCAAAAAGGCGGAAAACGAAAACCACCGCGCTGGAGCAAAACTGACCATGAATTTTTAGAGAAGAATATTTTACAGCGCTATTACCGCAACCTTGGCGATGTATTGCTTGAAAAGGGGTATATTAATACCGCCGCTTTAAACACCGCACTGGCCGAGGCCCGCCAAAGCAAGCAGCGCCTGGGCGCTATTTTAAAAGCAAACCATCTTATTTCAGACGAGCAGCTGCTTCGCGGGCTGGCCAACATAAAACACAGTGTGTTTTTGCCCTCGCTTGAGGGGTTTCCCCTGCTGCCGGTGCTTTTACAACACAGCCGCGATTTTTGGGAGCAGGCGGGTGCGTTCCCGCTTTTGCAAACCGCCGATGGCTACGTGGCGGCCCTCTCCGACGAAAGCCCCCCCAACGCAGAAGAAGCTTTACAACCTGTTCTCGGCGGTTCCCTTCACATCGTGTATGCCACCAGCGCAGAAATTCAAACCGCCCTGCAACAGGCTTTTCACCGGCACAAGGCCCCGGACAACGCCTATGCCCTTATATTCAACGCTTTCTACGCCGCTTACCTTTCTTATGAGCAAGCATTGCTTTGCTGCATTTACCTTTTGCGCAAGCCGGGAACAAGCGCCCGGCACGCTTTTACCTACATGGGTTTCGCCAATATTTTGCCGCTGATGGCGACAGCGCCTTCCGCTGCGCCTGTAC
>JBKEBR010000005.1:0-2132 GCA_047973285.1 Oscillospiraceae bacterium
ATGCAATATCCCTTTTGGCCAATTTGCTGCTGCTTCCCTATGCAAAAAGTTACGATATCGACATTTCGCTTTTGCGCAGTACCTGGTACCAAAGAAAAACCGAGCTTGACACAGCCGACGCGGCCCTTGCCGCAGCCGAGCAAACACGAGACGACTTGCAGGAAAAATACGATTTGGTTTTTGCAAAAGGCCAATTCATGGACGAATTTATCTGCTTTGTTCCCACAGGAGAGCGGCAGTTCTATCATACCTACCACTGCGCCCTTTTCTCTCCAGAGGAAACATTTCGCGCTTACAATATTCCAACGGCCGAATATTTAGGCTATTTTGCCTGCCCTATCTGCCATTAAAGCGCTTTTGCGCGGCATGCAAAGCAAGCCGGGGTTTGGCAAATAAGGCCCCGTTTATTTAAAACGCCGGTTTGGGCTTTACTGTTGTAGCCTGCAAATATGCAATTTTTTGCCAATAGAGCCATTACGCTTTGGCTGGCACAGGGTAAGCGAAGTTGCCCCTTTGCCAGCAAGCGGTAAAAAAGCCCCGTGGCTTACCACCGGCAACCGCGCAAAATGAGCAGGGCTGGCTGCGCAAAACAATTTCAAGGGTGTTTTCCATAAAAATAAAACAGCGCCGAAAACCCGGCGCTGTTTTATTTTTATGCGTTGATATGGCAAGCGCCAACAGGGCAAGGTGCCGCAAAAAAACGGCAGCCACATACGGCATTTTGCAAGTTGCCTATTCAAATTGCCTATTGAGGTACGGCGGGCCATGGCCCACAGGTGCGGCCACAAGGCCGCTTATGGGTGGCACGGCGCAGCTTTGCGCCAATACCCACGCATGCGCACCCTCTATAACAGGTAGTTGCAAACCACATAATAGCCGCTTATTGCCACGGCGGTGTGTGGGCGGCCACCGGCGGTGCTTTGCCATTTGCCTGTTTGCCCTATGCGGCAGGGTATGCCAGCACAGACACAGCTGCAAGGCAGGTTATGCTCATTATGGCCGGGCATTAGGCTACTTCTCCACTTTGCCCGGCAAAGCCCACGCCCTGCGGCAACGCCCAAAGGCGCCTGTGCCTTATTCGCCGGGCAGGCCCTTTACCTGCGCCGTATGGCGGGCCAGCAGGGCGGTGTCGGTGCATATTTTTTGAATAATTTGCTGGGCCAGCACCTCCAGCGGCTTGCCCCCATTGTAGTTTGCGGGGGCTATAAAGTTTACCCGCCCGTCGCGCAGAAGGTTTTGGGCGGTTTCCACCTTTTTGCCGCCCTGCGGGTATACCGCAACCGAGTGCCCGCCATTGGCCTTTACCAGCCGCATGCAGGGAATATCGGTAAAGCCGTCGCCAATGTACACCATGTTGCTAAAAGGCACCGGGCGCTGGCTTTCGGGCATTACCATGTTTACGGTTTCATCGTCGGAAATGTTCAGCGCGCCCTTGTTGATGCGGAAGAGGTACTGGGTTTTGCCGGTATAGTTTACCGCCGAGGCAGGCCAATCGGCCACGCCGTTCACATTGTAATGGAACTCGCAGGCGTAAATGCAAGTAAAGTTTTTAGCAATGGCGGAACCCTGTATGAGTTCGGTAAGGCCCGAGGAGATAATGTAGTGCTGTACCTCGGCCCCCATTTTGGCGCCGTAGGCGTTGATGCGGCCAAACCATTCCTGTACGCCGGGGAAAAACTCGATGTCTTTGCCCATGGCTTCAAAATCGGCACGGCGAATAGGCTGCCCGGCGCGCCCGGCCTCTTGCAGCATGGTATACATGTAGGCCAAAATGCGGTCCATTTTTTCGCCGGCGGCAAGGCCGTTGGCCTTTTGCCAAAACTGGGCGGGGGTTATGCCCAGCAAGGTGGGAATAAAGGTGTACTCCTGCATGTCTTTGGGGCAAAGGGTTTTGTCGAAATCGTACATAAAGGCAATAACGGGCTTTGGTGCGGGCATAAATTCAGATACCTTTCTTTCAATATCATGCTTTAGGATTTTTGGAATATTCCATGTACTCTTCATATACTTTTTTCAATGCGATTCTATCCCCTTTTGAAATTGCCGTCCAATAAATCCCCAACTCACTCATCACGCTAAGATTTATTTTGTACAAATGTTCTTCTCTAAAAAACACTCCTTTAAATGCCAAA
>JBKEBR010000006.1:0-1987 GCA_047973285.1 Oscillospiraceae bacterium
TTCGCCCGGCTATTTTACACAAAAGCGAATATATGCCCGGCGCGGCAATGAAACGCCTGATTGTGAATTTCGCAATTCCGGCAGACCACACAACCCTCTCTGCGCTTATGCGCCGCGCGCTTTCGGTTTTCGACGCGTCCCCGCCTATTTTTCGCTTTGCGGAAGAGGTGCGGGCCAGGGTGTTTGCGCCGATTAACGAAATTTTCAAGCTTGGCAAGAAAACGGGGGAGCTGTACCATTTACAGCTGCACGCCAAGTTCATAGAATTTTTGTGCGCCCTTGCCGAGCAGGCGGGGGACAACCAGTACCGCCCCGAGGTACAGGCAGATTCTATTTCGGCCAAAATTTATTCCATCGCGGGCTATATCCACGCAAATTATGCCAAAGAGCTGTCGCTGGAGGAAATTGCCAGGCAGTTTTATATAAGCCCCTATTACCTTTCTCATCAGTTTAAAAAGGTAACAAGCTTTACACTTGTTCATTATATTCAAATGACAAGAGTGCGCAATGCCCAGCAGCTGCTGCTGTATACCGATATGAAAATTACCGACATTACCGACGCCTGTGGCTTTACCAGTTTTTCGCAGTTTAACCGGGTGTTCAATAAATTCTGCCAAACCTCGCCCACCAACTTCCGCACGGCAGGGCGGCAAAAAAGTGCCATGGTGTCGGATATTCTGTTGCCACCCATGGAAAATGCAAAATTTATTTTCCGCTAATGCAGCCCCAAAGGCCCGGTGTGAATTCACACCGGGCTTTTCCTCGTTGTATAAGAAAGGCCAGCCGGGCCTGCCAAATGAACCGGCGTACTTAAAAAGAAGCACGGCATTCCGGGTTCTTTGGTTGTTGTTATTCCGCCGGCCGCATATAATTTAGAATAGAACGGTTTGCAAACGCAAAGGCGGCTGGGGTGCGGGCGGCATTTTTGCCCTCCCCAAATTTTTAAACAGGGTGGCTTAGAGGCCGTGTAAAAAGCGAAGAAAGAAACCCCGTGCGCCGAATACCCTCTGTTTCAGCCGCAGGCGAGGTGCCTTCGAAAATGTGCAAGGGCCTGCTTGCAGAAGCCAGGCCCGCAAAAAAATAAAGGACGGCAAAAACCAATGAAACGAATTTTTTTTGTTGAGGACGATGCAAGCTTAATGAACGGCCTGTCTTTTGCGCTTGAAAAGCAGGGGTACGAAGTGGACGCTGCCCGCACAAGCCTTGAAGCGCAGGAGCGGTGGCCCGAAAAAAATTACGACCTGGTAATTCTGGATGTGTCGCTTCCCGATGGTTCCGGCTATGATTTGTGCAAGAAAATTCGGGAAAGCTCGCAGGTGCCAATTATGTTTCTTACTGCGGCCGACGAAGAGACGGACATTATAATGGGGCTGGATATTGGCGGCGATGACTATATAACAAAGCCGTTCAAGCTGGCAATTTTTATGTCTCGAGTGAATGCGTTGCTTCGCAGAAGTGAGAAGTTTACCCCGGCGGCGGTAGCTGAATTGAATTCTAACGGCATTGCGGTGCAACTGCTAAAAGGAGAGGCCTACAAAAACGGCGAGCGGCTTAGCCTTACGGCAAGCGAGTATAAGTTGTTGCGCCTGTTTATGGAAAACCCCGACATTCTGCTTTCACCGGAACAAATTTTAAGCAAACTGTGGGATTGCACGGAAAATTATATAGACAACAACACCCTTACGGTATACATACGCAGGCTGCGCACAAAAATTGAGGATGACCCGGGCCGCCCCCAAAAAGTAATAACGGTGCGGCGTATGGGGTATAAATGGAATACCGTGGGCCGGGGTGCGCAATGAGAATACTGGCAAACAAAAAAATTAAACGGCTGTTTGGCCGGGCAGTGCTGCTAATGCTTGCCCTTGCGCTGGTTTCGGCTGTTTTTATTGGCTTTAAACTTAAAAACGCAGCGCTGTATATGCTGCTGTGTTTTTTATGCACGAATTTGCTGCTGCTGGCATTGGGCTACAGGTATTTTAAAGAA
>JBKEBR010000007.1:0-6696 GCA_047973285.1 Oscillospiraceae bacterium
AACCCATGGCAATGTGAACGGCATTGGAATGGCGGATGTTACCACCCGCCGGGTGTTGGAAAAAACCGATATTGACGCCACCTACCCCAACGCGGTTACCTCTACCGTGCTGGACGTTGTGAAAATGCCGCTTGCGGCGAACAGCGACAAAACGGCTGTTCAGCTTGCGCTGCGCTCTTGCAACGGCACCGATAAAACCGCGCCTTATATTGTGCGCATTCGAGACACCATGCACCTGAAAGAAATTTATATTTCAGAGGCCATGGTGGAACAGGCAAAGGCCAACCCCAATGTGGAAATTGTTGGCGAACCCGAAGAGTGGCCCTTTTCTGCAAATGGCAACCTTTGGTAAAAATTGGGTTCAAAGCAATGGCGAGCGCCCTTGCTTTTGAATAAAAGAGCTTTCGTGCAAACCATTTATAAAACTGGCCATTTTATAAATTGCAACGGAGGGTTTTGCAAAAAAGCTCGCAACTTATTACTAGGAGGAAAAGATGAAGAGCATGATTTTGAAAAAAGTTTCTGCCTTGCTGCTGGTAGCAGTGTTGGGCGTAAGCCTTGCCGCCTGCGGCGGTTCGGCATCCAGCGGTGCAGCTGCAAGCGGCAGCACCTCCGGCGCGGCTTCTGCCACCGGTGAAGAATTTGTAATTGGTAACCCCCAGCCCCTTACCGGCGTAAACGCGCAGGTAGGCGACGCTGCCAACAAGGCCGCCGCACTGGCGGTTAAGTACATCAACGAAAACGGCGGCTTCAACGGCGTGCCGGTTCGCCTCATCAACTACGACGACCAGGGCTCACCCGAAGAAGCCGTAAAGCTTGCCACCAAAATGATTCAGGTAGACAAGGTAGACGCCGTTCTGGGCTCTCTTACCAGCACCTGCATGCTGGCCGCCGGCAAATACTACAACGACGCAAAGCTGGTAACCTTTGGCACCGGCAACAGCCCCACCTGGATGGAGCAAGGCTGGGATTATGTTTTCCGCGCTTGCCTGAACACCGCCCTTTCCATGCCTTTCCTTGGCGACAAAATGGTAGAAATGGGCATTACATCGGTTGCGGTTTTCCAGGGCCTTGACGATGCGGCCAAAACCAGCGCCGAAACCTTCATCAAAGTATGTGAAGAGCGCGGCATTGAAGTGCTCACCACCGAAAGCTACACCGACGGCGACACCGACTATTCCGGCCAGGTTGCCAAAATCATCAGCAAAAACCCCGACGTTGTGTTTTGCTCCACCAACGGCCCCACCATGGCTATCTTTGCCAAACAGCTTCGCCAGCTTGGCTACAACGGCCTTGCTTTCAACCGTGAAGGCCTTACCGCCGACGCCATCAGCGTGGCCGGTTCCGCCGCCGACAACTGGGTGTTTGTGTACCCCTACGTAACCTACAACACCCCCGACGAAGCAACCGACCCCGATATGAAGGAATTCCTGCAGCTGTTCTATGACGAATACGGCGAGATGCCCTACCACGACTGCGCTTACCGCAGCTGGGACGCCATGATGGTGATGGCCGAGGCCGCCCGCATTGCAGGCTCCAACGACAGCGAGGCCATGCGCGACGCTGTAAGCCAGATTAAAGACTTTAAGGTACTGGGCGGCGTGCTTGACTTTACCGACGGCACCGGCGAAGGCCTGCACACCCTGAACACCTACATTGTTTTAGACGGCAAATATTCCGACTTTGACACATGGTACGAAGAAGGCGGCTACGACGCTTTGAAAGCAGCGGCCTAAAATAACAAAGTCGGCATAAAAGGGGAATTCCCCTTTTATGCCGCACTGTGCATAGAACGCTTCCTGAAAAAGAAGCGGGGCGTACGTTTTTTAATCCCCGCTTCTTTTTTACGGTTGTAAATAGTACCGGTTTTGAAATTAAATGTAAGGCGTTATGTGCTTTTGTGGCTTGGCTGCAGTGCTTGAACAAGTATGTTACACGGCAGTTCCGGGCAAATATCAGTGGCAATCCTTGCGAATTGTTTTGTTTTATCGGCTGCGGCTTTTTTGTGTATACAATATATATACAAAAGGAGTTTGGCAAAGCCGTGTAAAATTTGTTCAATTGCTGCAGGCGCCGTTACCCGTTTTTGGGGCGGCGGTATATTGCTTATTAAGCGCTGCCGGGCCGCTTTGAAAGCGGCCCGCTGAAAAGTTTGCAAAAGCAGGAAGGAAGGAAGAAAACAATGAGTATAGGGGTAACAATGTTTACGCAAGTGCTCATTTCAGGGCTGGTGCTGGGCTGTGTGTACGGCCTAATTGCCCTGGGATACAGCCTTATTTATAAGGCTTCTGGTATGATGAGCTTTATGCAGGGAGACCTGCTTACGGTTGGCGCCTTTTTGGGCTATACCTTTTACGGTTTGTTGAAAATACCGTTTGCTATTTCGTTTGTTCTGGTGTTTGCCGTTATGTTTTGCCTGGGCCTTTTGGTAGAGCGCGGCGTTATCAGAATTTTGGTAAGAAAAAAGGTTTTGCCCATTTATACGGTTTTGGCCACCATTGCCATTTCGTATATTCTGCAAAACGGCTCTATGTTTATATGGGGCAGCAACATGCTTACCTTCCCCAGAATTTTTAAGGTGGATTCCATCAAAATTCTGGGTGTGGGCGTGCAACCCGAAGCGGTTCTTTGCATCGGTGTTTCCTTTGTTGCCATGATCATCATTCATGTTTTCATGAAATACACCAAATTTGGCACCGCCATGCGCGCGGCGGCCATGGACCCAATGGCGGCCCGCAGCTGCGGCATCAACGTTTCCCTTTCCACCGGTATGACCTGGGGTATTGCGGCGGCGCTGGCTTCCCTTGCCGGTATGCTGCTTGGGCCTATTTACGGCGTATTTACAACCCTTGGCGCCACCATTGGCCGCAAGGGCTTTGCCAGTGCGGTTATGGGCGGCTACGGCAATATGTACGGCGCCATTGTGGGCGGTATTCTGCTGGGCCTTTTGGAAACCTTCACAACCGGTTACATTTCTTCGGCCTACAAAGACTTGTTCGCGTACATTGTTTTGCTGCTGTTCCTCTTTATAAAACCCACCGGCATTTTCAATGAACGCGCAATTGCAGAATAAGGGGGAGAGAAAGAATGAACCAGTTGCTACAAAAGAAAAATGCCAAATCGCTGGTTGGTGGTACGGGGCTGTTGGCGCTGCTGGTAGTGCTGCCGCTTATTTTTAACATGGTCGGCTTTTCCTACGGCATTACCATTTCCATCTTTATTGCCATTTACCTGATAGCGGTTTCCGGCCTCGATATTGTGTTCGGCTATTGCGGCCAAATTTCCATGGGGCATGCGGCGTTCCACGCCATCGGCGCCTATGGCTCGGCCCTTATTTCAGACCATTTTCACCTTCCGGTTATCCTCAGCATGTTCATTGCCCCCGTTATTGCGGCGGCCATTGGCGCGCTGCTGGCATACCCCGCCTCCAAACTTGTGTTCCACTTTTTGTCGCTGGCCACCATTGCCTTCGGCGAAATTGTGTACCAGCTTGTTTTGCAGTCTCCGGGCGGCATCACCGGCAACGCGGTGGGGTACCCCACCCAGTCGGTTAACCTTGGCTTTATGAAAGTGGACAGCGACTTCAAGTTTTATTACCTGGCGCTTATTTTTGTCATTATTTTTATAGTTGCCAAAACCAACATAGTAAAATCCCGCGTGGGGCGCGCCTTTGTGGCCATTCGTGAAAACGTGCACGCCGCCGAAGGCATGGGCATTGACGTGCGCAAATACAAGGTAATTGCCTTTTCGGTAAGCGCCTTCTTCACCGCCTTTGCGGGTGGCATGTACGCCCACTCGGTGGGGTACATCAGCCCCGATACCTTTACCAACAAGCAGTCGGTTATGTTTATCACCATGCTGCTGTTTGGCGGCACGGCCTCGAAGCCCGGGCCCATCATCGGCGCCATTGCGGTGCTTTTGCTGAACGAAGCGCTGCGCGGCCTGCAAAACTTTCAAATGCTGGTGTACGGCATACTGCTGTTAATTGTTATTCTGCTTATGCCGGGCGGCATTTTTGGCATGATTAAAGACATTTACAA
This sequence comes from Oscillospiraceae bacterium, assembly GCA_047973285.1. Taxonomy (GTDB): domain Bacteria; phylum Bacillota; class Clostridia; order Oscillospirales; family Ruminococcaceae; genus JAAYCI01. The sequence continues at coordinate 4,041 of JBKEBR010000007.1, forward strand.
TGCTGTATCGAAAAAGGGGGGCCGGAAGAATGCTAAAGGTTGATCACGTTACGCTGCGTTTTGGCGGCCTTGTGGCCAACAACGACGTTTCCATTGAAGTGCCCGACGGAAAAATTATTGGCCTTATTGGCCCCAACGGCGCGGGCAAAACCACCTTTTTCAATGTCATCAGCGGTGTGTACAAGCCCAATGAGGGCAGAATTTATTTCGACGGCGAAGAAATACAGGGCAAGCGCCCCCACCAAATTAACGCAAAAGGCATTGCGCGCACCTACCAGGTAATCAACCTGTTCCGCAAAATGACGGTTGTGGAAAACGTGGTGGTTGGTATGCACAGCCGCCTGAAGGAAGGCTTTTTTGCCTCGCTGTTTAAAACCAAAAAAGAGCGGGAAGAGGAAAAAAAGGCTTACGAAAAAGCCCTGGACCTTTTGGAATTTGTTGGCCTGCGCGACCGCGCGAACGAGCTGGCCGGTTCGCTTTCTTACGGCGAACAACGCCTTCTGGAAATTTGCCGCGGCCTTGCCAGCGACCCGAAACTTCTGCTTTTGGACGAGCCTGCCGCCGGCATGAACGCCACCGAAAAGGTAGAGCTGGACCGTTTGCTGCAAAAGATTTTGAAGAAAAATGTAGGCATTCTTATTATTGAGCACGATATGAAGCTTATGATGGGGGTTGCCAATTACCTGTATGTGCTGAACTACGGCAAGCTGCTGGCAGAAGGGGTACCTGCGGATATTCAGAAGAACCCCGAAGTAATTGCGGCATATCTTGGAGGTGAGTAATAATGCAGCCATTGTTGGAAGTTAAAAATTTTCATTATTACTACGGGAACATCCATGTGGTAAAGGGAATAAACCTGCATGTCAACGAGGGAGAAATGGTTACTCTTATCGGCGCCAACGGCGCGGGTAAAACCACAACTCTTCGCACTATTTCCGGCTTAACCGAGGCCTCCGGCGTGCGGGGTGAAATTTATTTTGGCGGCCGCCGCATAGACAAAATGGCCGGCAATAAAATAACCGGCCTTGGCCTTGCCCAGGTGCTGGAGGGCCGCCATGTGTTTTCCAAGCTTACAGTGCGGGAAAATTTGATGATTGGCGCCTACCTGCGCAACGACACAAGCAAAATAAAGGCCGACCTTGACAATGTGTACAAGCAGTTCCCCCGTTTGCAGGAACGTAAAGACCAGATGGCGGGCACCCTTTCCGGCGGCGAGCAGCAAATGCTGGCCATTGGCCGCGCCCTCATCGGCCGCCCCAAAATGATGCTGCTGGACGAGCCGTCTTTGGGGCTCGCTCCCATTATCATTAAGGAAATTTTCGAGTCAATTTGCGAAATTAACAAACAGGGCACCACCGTTTTGTTTGTGGAGCAGAACTCTAAAATTGCGCTTGCCACGGCCAACCGCGGCTATGTATTCCAAACCGGCGAAATTGTTATGCACGACGAGTGCGGCAAGCTTGCCGAAAACGAAGAGGTGCGCAAGGCGTACCTTGGCGAAGAATAAAAGGCTTTGCTGCGGCGCGCTTGCGCCGCAGCAGGCATTTTTTTGCAGCTTTTGCAGATACTGTAATTTAAAAAAAACGTTTGTGCCACCGGCAGCGGGCAGGCGGCACAGGCGTGCCCATATACATGTATACATAAAATATATAACATAAATATATTAACAATTTACAGGAGGATGCGTTATGAAATATGTTGTGCTGCCCGAGCCCGGAAAAGTTGAAATACGAGAGATGGAAAAGCCCGCCCTTACCGAAGGGCACGCGGTGTTAAAGCTGCTGTACGGCGGCATTTGCGGCTCCGACCTTGGAAGCTACAAGGGCACCTTTTTATATGCCAAATACCCCCTCATTCCCGGCCATGAATTTTCGGCCGAAATTGTGGAGGTGGGCGAAAACAGCTATGGCCTGAAACCCGGCATGGTGGTTACCGGCAACCCCTATTACAACTGCGGGCACTGCTATTCCTGCCGCCGCGGCCTTGTAAACTGCTGCACCGACAACCAAACCCTTGGCTGCCAGCGCGACGGCGCCTTCCGCGAATATTTTTCCATGCCGGTAGAGCGCATTTACGACGGCAAGGGCATTCCCGCCCGGCAGCTTGCCGCCATCGAGCCCTTCTGCATCAGCTACCACGCCGTAAAGCGCACCCATGTTACCGCAAAAGACAGGGTGCTGGTGGTGGGCGCGGGCACCATTGGCCATTTGGCGGCCATGGCGGCCAAAATGCTGGGCGCCGAGGTATATGTGGCCGACGTTTCGCAAACCAAGCTGGAAATGGCCAAAGAAATTGGCATTGCCGGCACCATTTTGAATAAGGGCGACGAAGACTTTAAAAAGCAGGTGGAGGAAATTACCGGCGGCGACGGCTTTGACGTTTGCATTGAAGCGGTGGGCCTGCCCTCTACCTTTATGAACTGCATCGATGCCGCCGCCTTCCGTGGCCGCGTAGCGGTGGTGGGCGTGGGCAAGCAATCGCTGGATTTCTTCTACACCATTATTCAAAAGAAGGAACTGGACATTTACGGCAGCCGCAACGCCATGAAAGACGATTTCCTGGAATTGATTGACTATGTCATAGAGGGGAAAATTATCCTGGATTCGATTGTTTCGAAAGAATACAGCTTTGATGACGCCGGGCAGGCCTTCCACGA
>JBKEBR010000008.1:0-1853 GCA_047973285.1 Oscillospiraceae bacterium
CTTTAATTTGTGCAACAGGGAAGTGCTGGCGGCGAAAAAGTAAGGGCCGGCATAAAAAACAACCTGTGGCGTTTGTGTAAAAATTTGGTGTTTTGCAAGGGAAGGAAAGCGGCGTGAAAATAAAAAAAATAAATACCTACTTAACCCGGCCCCGGTGGTGCTTTGTAGAGGTTATAACAGACGAAGGAATTACCGGCTGGGGCGAGCCTGTGGTGGAAGGCAAAGCGGCAACCGTGCAGGCGGCTATTTTGGAAATGGAACCCTACCTTATTGGGCGCAGCCCGCAGGACATTGAAGATATATGGTCTGTTTTGTACCGGGGCGGGTTTTACCGGGGCGGGCCCATTTTAATGAGCGCCATTGCCGGTATCGACCAGGCGCTTTGGGACATTAAGGGCAAGTACTACAATACGCCAATTTACAATTTAATGGGCGGCAAGTGCAGAGAGCGCATGCAGGTTTATTGCTGGATTGGGGGCGACAGGCCCAGCCATGTTGCCAAAGCGGCGGAAGAGAAAAAGGCCGAGGGCTTCAGGGCTATTAAAATGAACGCCACCGAAGAGCTGCACTATATCGACAGCCACGCCAAAATAGACGCTGTGCTGGAGCGTGTGGCCGCCATTCGGCAGGTGGTAGGGAAAGACTTTGGCATTGCAATCGATTTTCACGGCCGGGTGCACAAGCCCATGGCAAAGGTGCTGGCGAAGCAGCTGGAAGAATTTAACCCGCTTTTTATTGAAGAGCCGGTGCTGTGTGAAAATATGGAGGCTTTTGCAGATGTGGCCCGCGCGTGCAGCATACCCATTGCCACGGGGGAACGGCTGTTTTCCCGGTGGGATTTTAAAAGGATATTGCAGCTTGGCTATGTGGATATTATTCAGCCGGATTTGTCCCATGCGGGCGGCATAACCGAGGTGAAAAAAATTGCCTCCATGGCAGAGGCCTACGATGTTGCGCTGGCGCCGCACTGCCCCTTGGGGCCGGTGGCTCTGGCGGCCTGCCTGCAGGTAGACGCAACCTGCCACAACGCGGTTATACAAGAGCAAAGCATGGGCATTCATTACAACGAGGGGCGCAGCGTGTTGGATTATATTACCAACCCCGAAGTGTTTTCCTTTAAAAATGGGCATGTGGAGCTGCCTGTGGCAAGCGGCCTTGGGGTAGAGCTGAACAAAGAGTTGATCGAAGCGGAAAACCAAACCCCGCACAGCTGGAAAAACCCCATTTGGCGCAATGAAGACGGTACCATTGCGGAATGGTAACGTGAGGCAGGCCGTAAAAAGAAAAGAGGCTGCAATGGAAAAAACATTCGGTGGAAAAGTTGTGCTTATAACCGGGGCGGGCGCCGGTATTGGCGAAGCCACGGCGCAAAAAATGGCCGCCGCAGGCGCAAAGGTGGTTGTCAATTCTATTTCCGGCTCGGGGCAGCTTGTGGCCCAAAAGTTGGTTTTACAACAGCGTGATGCCGCTTTTTTTCGGGCGGATATTTCAAAGGAAGAAGAAGTGGAAAAGCTTGTGGCGTTCACCCTTGCCCGCTATGGTGCGCTGCATGTTGTGGTAACCAATGCCGGGGTTGTGCCAAGCGGCAATGTAGAGGAAACCACCCTTGAACAATGGAACCACACAATGGCCGTTAACGTAACGGGGGCGTACCTGGTTTCCAAGCACTGCCTGCCATTTTTAAGGCAAACGGCGGGTACCATTGTAAATGTTTCTTCGGTTGCGGCCATAAAGGGCACACAAAACAGGGCCGCCTACAGTGCTTCAAAGGGGGCGCTCCTTTCTCTTTCAAAGGCAATGGCGACAGATTATTTTAAAGAGAATGTCCGTGTAAACTGCGTGTGCCCCGGCAC
>JBKEBR010000009.1:0-1563 GCA_047973285.1 Oscillospiraceae bacterium
GAATGTCGATCTCCCCTGCATGGGTATTGTCATTTTTTTTAAATTGCAAATCAATTCCTTCTATTTCCAAACCGGCGGGGAGCGCCCCTTCCGCAAGCATTTCTTTTATACTGTTAACTGCTTCCAGTTCGCACTGCGCTCCTTTTTCTGTCTGCGCGTTTCTTTCAATTTTACCTTCCTTCGCCTGCATGTCAGACTGGGTTTGCGGCGTCCAGTGTATAAGTTTGCCATTCGGGTTGGTATAGTTCCATGTTTGCCCGTCTATCTCCACCCCCATAATGGCAAGGGCCGCTTGGTTGGGCTGGTTTTTTGGCTTTCCCTTCCCTTTGGTTTCTTTGCCGCCGCCCGCCGTATTTTCTCCGTTTGCCCCCTGTGTGGCAGGGCCCTGCGCAACGGGCGGGCCGCCGCTTTCGCCGTTGGCGCTGGCATACAGGGCATAGGGGTTTTGGCCTGCCGCAAGGGTTTGCGCCCCCTGCCCGCCGCTTTGGGCCGCGGGGGCGGCATATTCGCCCACCGGCAAGGCCGCCGCAAGGCTGGCCGCCCCGTTGGGGCCGCCGGGCAGCGTTTTTTGAATGGCGCTTAGTTCGGCCGCAAAAGCGCGCTGCCGGGCGGGGGAAAGGCTGTCAAAATTTGTTCCATTTTCCGCCAGCCATTGCTGGGCAAGCTGGGCTACCAGCTGGCTGCGCGCCCCCTGCCCTTGGCTTAAAAAAGGGCTGTTTTGGGCCATGGAGGTTATAAACCTTGCAAGCGCAAGCCTAACGGAAGGCGCCTTGCCACCTTGCAGCTGGCTGGTGGCCATTGCCATTGAAATGCTTTGCACCTCTTTTTGGCGGGCGTTTTGCTGCTGGTTCTGCGAAAAACCGGCTGTGCCGGTTTGCTGCCCGGTGCCGCCCTGCTGCTGCGCATTTGCCTGCGCCGCCGCCTGTGCCGGGGCGCTTTGTGAGGCTTCGAGGTTGTTGGCGTTTTGAACGGCCTGCCCCTGTTCTTGGCTTTGCTGTGAAGCCTTGGTTTGCACGTCCTGGCTTTGGGCGGCGGGGAAATACAGTTCCCTGTTGTTTTGCTGCTGATTTAAACCCGGCAAAGGCTTTTGGCCTTGCTGCTGGGCCTGCTGCGAAACCGCCGCGGCCTGCTGTGTTTTGCCGCCTTCGGCCACGGTAAACCCCAGCGCAGCCGCCTGCGCCTGCTGCCCTGCCGCGCTTAAATTTGCCTGCCCGCCTTCTATTGGGGCGGCGCCTGTTTGCTGTGTTTGGCTGCTGTTGCCGCCCTTTACCAATGTTAGCTGGGGAACGCTGCCTTTTTTGCTTTGCCCCGCGGCGGCTTCGCCCACAACAGCTGCCGCCGGGGTGGCAACTGCTGCCACCGGAAGGCTGCCCGCCGCACCGGCATTTTGGCGGGCGCCGGGCTTTGGTATTTTGCTGAGAACGGCCTTTAAATACGCTACAATATTGCGGCCTTCCGCTTTGGCATCGCTGCCGTTTGCCGGCTGCTGTTCCAGAAGGGCGGCGCTGTTTTCTTGCGCTGTGGTTTGCCCCGAAGCGCCGGGGCTATCTTCATTATTTGTGC
>JBKEBR010000010.1:0-5485 GCA_047973285.1 Oscillospiraceae bacterium
CGGCAGGCGGCGCAAGTATTGCCGCGGCCCGCGCTGCCTGTGCCTTTTCTTTGTTATTTACATTATAAGGATTCAGCCGTTAAAACACAAGAAGGTGTATGCGGTGCCGCAACAACTGCCGCCACAGCCTGCTGCGTGCGCCCTGCGGCCGCTTTTAAACCCGCCTTATTTTTTGTTACGGCGGCCGTTTGGCCGGCAACCAAAAGCCGGGCGTACAGGCCGTTTGAAATATAAAAATATATTAACTTGACGTTTCTTAAAAGATAGAGTAATATAGGTAAAACAGCAAGGGCGCTGTCAGAGAAATCTGGCAGCGCCTTTTTTTTGTGCCATTGGGCGGCACTCTTTTTCATTTTACCCGTTTGTTTTTCTTTGCGGCAGGGCCCGCTGAAATTCGGCTTTCTTCAATACTGTATTTTATGCCCGCACAAATTTTCAAGGCGGGCTTCCTATAATAAGTTTTGTTTCAGGGCAAAGCGGTGTGCGGTTTTTGGCAGCCGGTACAGGCCGCGTGTGGGCGCCCTCCACCAAAACATCTTTTTCCTTGTGTTCTTTGCAAAAACCCTTTGCTTTGCTGCTTTGGCAGGCAGCAAAGGCAGGCAAAGGCCCCGGCAAAGCCGGCGCACTGCTTTTTAGCGGCGGTATTGGCTTTTGCCGGCACATTTTGTTTTATACGGCTATGCCGTGTAAATATATTCCTTCCGACGGAAACTATTTTAGGAAGAAATACTTAGGAGGAACTACAATGAAAAAGGTCTCAGCACTGCTTTTGGTACTGGCCATGGCGTTTGCATTTGCCGCCTGTTCCAGCACCAGCGTTTCCAGCTCTTCCACCGCCGCTTCTGCTTCCACCGCCTCCAGCGCCCCGGCGTCTGACATTAAGATAGGCGTCATTCTGGTGCACGACGAGAACTCCGGCTACGACATGGCCCACATTGAAGGTATATGGGCCGCGCGTGATGCCCTGGGCCTTTCGGACGACCAGATCATTTTCCGGTACAACATTCCTGAGGACGAAACCTGCTATGACACTGCCATGGATTTGGTGGACGCTGGCTGCGACATCATTATCTCCGATTCCTATGGCCACCAGGGCTTCATGCAGCAGGCCGCCTCCGAGGTTCCCGACGTAACCTTTGTTGCCGCAACCGGCGACACCGCCGCGCCTTCCGGCCTGCCCAACCTGAAAAACACCTTCACCTATGTATACGAATCCCGTTATGTTTCCGGCGTGGTGGCCGGCCTTAAGCTGAAAGAGCTGATGGATGCGGGCACGGTTACCGACCCCCACATTGGCTATGTTGGCGCTTACCCCTACGCCGAAGTGGTTTCGGGCTACACCGCCTTCTTCCTTGGCATTCGCAGCATTGTGCCCGAAGCCTACATGGATGTGCAGTACACCAACTCCTGGTACGACCCCGTTGCTGAAGGCGAAGCCGCCAACGCCTTAATTGCCGCCGGCTGCGTTATTATTGGCCAGCACGCCGACTCTACCGGCGCCCCCTCTGCCGTTCAAGCCGCTTTAGACTCTGGCCGCACGGTTTACTCGGTGGGTTACAACATCGACATGCTGTCTGTTGCGCCCACCGCCGCGCTTACCTCCGCACAGAACAACTGGGGCGCCCTGTACACCCAAATTCTTGGCCAGGCTGTAAACGGCGAGACCATTCCCACCGACACCGCCCTTGGCTATGCCGATGATGCCGTTATGATTTCGGCCCTGGGCGAAAGCTGCGCCGAAGGCACCCCAGCAGCTGTAGACGCCACCTGGGCCGCCATTGCCGACGGCAGCCTGAAAGTTTTTGACTGCTCTACCTTTACCGTGGGCGGCGAAACCATTACCTCTTACGACACGGTATATGGTTTTGAGGGCAACGAAATGATTGTAGACGGCTACTTCCAGGAGTCTGTGCTCCGCTCTGCCCCTTGCTTCGATATTCGTATTGACGGCATCACCGAGCTTAGCTAAGCATTTCCAAATGTTTGTGGCAACAGGGCTGCTCCGTGTAGGGCGGCCCTGTTGTTTGTTTTTACAGGGTGCCTTGTGTGTGGTAAACTGTTTTTGCATTTACATTATACTGAATGTCGTGGGAAGGATGAGGTGTTTGGAACAAGTTAAAGCTGTTAGTATGCAAAAAATTACCAAAACCTTCGGCCCTGTTGTGGCCAACAGCAATGTGTGCCTGCATATTGAAAAGGGCGAAATTTTGTCTTTGCTGGGCGAGAACGGGAGCGGTAAAACAACGCTGATGAACATACTGTCCGGCATTTATTTCCCGGATGAAGGGCAAATTTTTGTCAACGGCACCGAGGTTACCATCCGTTCGCCAAAAGATGCCTTTGACCTTGGCATCGGCATGATTCACCAGCATTTTAAGCTTGTGGACGTGCTTACCGCGGCCGAAAATATTGTGCTTGGCCTGAAAGAGCCCGGCGCGCTGAATTTAAAGGCCGTGGCGGCAAAGGTAAATGCCATTTGCGAAAAATACGGCTTTGCGGTAGACCCATGGCAAAAAATTTACAATATGTCTGTCTCTCAAAAGCAGACGGTTGAAATTGTAAAGGTGCTGTACCGCGGGGCGGATATTTTGATTTTGGACGAGCCCACCGCCGTATTAACCCCCCAGGAAACCGAAAAGCTTTTTGTTGTTTTGCGCAACATGCGGGCCGACGGCAAGGCAGTAGTTATTATTACCCACAAGCTGCACGAGGTAATGGAAGTGTCTGACCGGGTGGCGGTGCTGCGCCGGGGCGAATACATTGGCTGTATAAACACCAGCGACACCGACCAGCAAACCCTTGTAAACATGATGGTGGGCCGTGCCACCACGCTGGATATTACCCGCACCCCGCCCGTAAACCCCGAGCCCCGCATTGCGGTGGAAGGGCTAACCTGCGTGGATAAAGACGGGGTAAAGCGGCTGCAAAATGTGAGCTTTGTGGCCAACAGCGGCGAAATTTTGGGCATTGCCGGCATTGCGGGCAGCGGCCAGAAGGAACTGCTGGAGGCCATTGCGGGCCTGTACCCTGTGGTGTCGGGCTCTGTTACTTATTTCCCGCCCGAGGGCGCGCCCAAAAACCTGCTGGGCATGTCCCCCCTGGCCATTAAAAATGCCGGTGTTGCCATGGCCTTTGTGCCGGAAGACCGGCTGGGCATGGGGCTGGTTGGCTCTATGGGGATGACCGGGAACATGATGCTGCGCTCCTGGCGGAACGGCGCAGGCCCCTTTGCCAGCCGCCGGGCCCCCAAGGCCCTGGCGGGCCACCTGCTGGACCTGCTGGAAATTGTTACGCCCGACACGGAATACCCCGTTCGGCGCCTTTCCGGCGGCAACGTGCAGAAAATTCTGGTGGGCCGGGAAATTTCATCTTCCCCAACCGTTCTTATGACCGCCTATGCCGTGCGCGGGCTGGACATTAACACCTCCTATGTAATTTACGACCTGCTCAACACCCAAAAGTCTGCGGGCGTGGCCGTTATTTATTCCGGGGAGGATTTGGACGTACTGCTGGAGCTGTGCGATAAAATTCTGGTTCTTTGTGCCGGGCAGGTTTCCGGTATTTTAGACGCCAGAACCACCACCAAAGAGGAGGTTGGCCTGCTGATGACCAACTTAAACAAGGAGGAACAGGGCCATGAGTGGACATTCTGAGCCTCTGGTTCGTATTATTAAGCGGGACTCTATTGGGCGGCTGAAAGCGTGGTGCATCCGCCTTATTGCCATTGTTGCGGCCCTGCTGGTTTGTGCCGGGGTTATTTACCTTATTGTTAAGCTGAACCCGGTAAGGGTTTACAAGGCCATGTACGACGGGGCCTTCGGTTCTGCCCGCCGCGCCTGGTACACCATTCGGGACGCCATGACCCTGCTGTGCATTGGCATTGGGCTGGCCCCCGCCTTTAAAATGCGTTTTTGGAACATTGGCGCAGAGGGCCAGGTGCTGATGGGCGGCATTGCCACCGCCGCCGTTATGATTTTGTTTGGCAATACGCTGCCCACCCCCCTGCTGTTTCTGGTAATGGTGGTTTGCAGCGTTGTGGCGGGCGCCGTTTGGGGCCTGCTGCCCGCGGTATTCAAAGCCCGCTGGAATACCAACGAAACCCTGTTTACCCTGATGATGAACTACATTGCCATTCAGCTTACCGCCTACTGCGTGGCCCTGTGGGAAAACCCCTATGGCTCCAACACCGTGGGCATTATCAACCAAAACACCCAGGCTGGCTGGCTGCCGCCTATTTTTGGCCAAACTTATGGCCTTAACGTGGTAATTGTGCTTGCGCTGGCCATTGGCATGTTTGCCTATTTAAAATATTCCAAGCATGGCTACGAAATAAGCGTGGTTGGCGAAAGCAAAAACACCGCCCGCTATGCCGGCATCAAGCTTTCCCATGTGTATATCCGCACCATGTCCATCTCCGGCGCCATCTGCGGCATTGCGGGCTTTGTGGCTGTTTCCGGCGTGGGGCACACCATTTCCACCTCCACCGCCAACGGCAGGGGCTTCACCGCCATTATTGTGGCCTGGCTGGCTAAGTTCAACCCTTTCATTATGATTCCCATTTCGTTTCTGCTGGTTTTTCTGGAAAAGGGCGCCATTGAAATTGCCTCCCAGTTCAACCTGAACGACTATGTTTCCAACATCCTCACCGGCATCATTTTCTTCTTTATTCTAGGCAGCGAGTTTTTCATCAACTACCAGGTTGTATTCCGTGGAAAAAAGGAGGGTGCGGCGAAATGACCTTTATAGAAATAATTCAGCTCACCCAATCTGCTATATGGTTTGGCACCGTTATTCTTTTGGGCGCCGTTGGCGAAATTCTTACTGAAAAAAGCGGAAACCTGAACCTGGGTGTGCCCGGCATTATGTATTTGGGCGGCATTGCCGGCTTGGTCAGCGTCTTTTTTTACGAACTGAACACAGCCGAGCCGAACGGCTTTGTATGCCTGGTTCTTGCAATGGTTTCCGCCTTTGCCGCCGCGGCGCTGGGCGGGCTGCTGTTCAGTTTTCTCACCACCACCCTGCGGGTAAACCAAAACGTTACCGGCCTTACTTTGAATATTTTTGCCGGCGGGCTGGCCAACTTTTTGGGCGGCAGCCTGAACAAGCTGGCGGGCGGCGTAGGGCAAATTTCTGTTGCCACCACCAGCGCGGCCTTTCGCTGGACACCCAGCTTTTTAAGCAACCTGGGCGGCGTGGGGCGCCTGTTTTCCGGCTTTGGCTTTATGGTTTACCTCTCCATTCTTTTGGCCATTCTGCTCTCCCGGTTTTTAAACCATTCCCGCGTAGGCCTTAACCTGCGCGCCGTGGGCGAAAACCCTGCCACAGCGGATGCGGCGGGCATTCCTGTTACCAAATACAAATACATGGCCACCTGCATTGGCTCGGGCATTACGGGGCTTGGCGGCCTGTATTACGTGATGGATTACACCAAAGGCACCTGGGACAGCGCCGGCGGCATTGAAAGCCTGGGCTGGCTGGCGCTTGC
>JBKEBR010000011.1:0-1734 GCA_047973285.1 Oscillospiraceae bacterium
ATGCAAACACCATTGCAAACGCAAATAAAAAAACAATTACTTTTTTCAATTTCAACACCTGCTTTCATTTTTCAAGGCATACTCTTTTACGCCTTTATCCATAACACGGAACAGCAGATTAATTTGTTTCATAATACGCAAAATAATCCGCCCGAAGGTGGCTAAGGCAAATTATCCAAGAGAGCTTAAAAGAAGACCCGAAAGAATGATAGACAGGCAGGAAAACGCTATAAGGGCAATTCCCAATATGATACAAACAACCCGCAAAATTTTGTGTTTAACGCGAACCTCTGGAATTTTCATGACTATGGAACCTAGCATAAGAAACACAATTCCTGCTATCAAACAAAGGCCAAGCATGCCGAAGTATGTCAATAACGCCGCAATAGCGAGAACGCTTAGAGATGCCATAAACGCAACAACAAAACACCCCACTTAAATACCCCACTTTATTTTTTTAGGTATGCCACAATATACCACAAAAACAACGCTATGCCATTAGGCAAGTGCCCCGGACGGCAGAACAAATGGAAAAATTAAAAGAACCATTACAACGGGCAGCACCCGGCGAATAGTCTTACACCAATAAGGCGAAGGCCTCTACCTTGTATGCCATAAGTGCCCACCCGCAAAACGGGCTTCAAAAATATAACCCTGCTGCGTTTGTGGAAGTATCGGAACTGGATGGCGAATTTGTTTGCACGGCCCACAAATGGAAGAATTGCACAGCCGTATATGTGAACTTGAAAACGCTTAAAACCAAACCCCCACCCGGCAGTGCGGTTGCCGGGATAATAGGGAAAGGGAAAAATAGAAATGACTTACCAAGAAATCATCCGTGCAGCAAAAAACCCATTCGGTGGGTTTGTGAATAGACTGCCCGGTGTATTGCATCTACGTTGACGTAGCGGAACAGACGCTTATAAACGGCTTGCGCAACTGCTTGGACATTCCCGTCTACCCAAGCATAAAAAACGAGATTATAGACCGCATGCGATTATCCGCTTGGTTTAGGCCGGTCAAATGTCTCGCCATTTATTTTGCTCCATTCTCAAGCCCCTTATTGTTGAAATATTGCTGTGTGTCTAGCTGCATGCTATACTTTTAAAAAGGGGTGATATTTTTGGCAGAATCAAACTTTCATTTCCAGCGCGACGATTTTGAGGAAATCATAAAATCATTGCGGCTTTTTCTTTCGGAAAAAGAAATTGACGATGTAAGGCCTTCAGTGAAGTTCCGGAATGATATTCTTGCAAATAGCACGTTGCAAAAGATTTTGAATCGGGAAAAATATCTAGACGCTGAAAATATTCGTATAATTGTTGCCTCACTACAATTACAATCCATCAAATTAACTGAAGCTTTGCGAAAAAGTAAAAGCCGAACATTGCACGTTCGTCTTATCCATGTTAATTTTTTGCTTGAGTCTCTTTTGGCGGACCTTGAAGAGCACGGTCTTCATCTTTAATAGTTATCGCTATAGTCAAACAAGCCTTGCTGAAATCTGCATATAACAGGCGTTTCAGTCTTTCTGATGCTTCCATTTTCCATTTCCTCGCCGCCTTTTGGCGGCTTTCTATTTATACCGCCCTGCCGGCGGCGGCCCCGCCAAAAAAGTGGCAGCCGCCGCGGGAGGAAGGGCTGGCAGCATGCCAAGGTGGCCAGCACGTGGGCGGCCGGTAATCCCCCGGCCGCCGCACCGGGTGGGCAGGCCCGGTGCAAGTGTGCTTTTCG
>JBKEBR010000012.1:0-17813 GCA_047973285.1 Oscillospiraceae bacterium
ACAAGGAAGTAACCGCCCTGTTTGAAAATATAAAAAAGCTGACGGCCCGGGGCATTGGCATTGTTTATATTTCCCACCGCATGAGCGAATTGCAGCAAATTGCCGACCGCGTAAGCGTGCTGCGCGACGGCGAATACATTGCCACCAAGGTGGTGGCCGAAACCACCCAGGACGAATTGGTGGCCCTGATGGTGGGGCGCCACCTGGAAAATTACTATATTCGAACCTTTAACCAATGCGAGGAACCGCTTTTAGAGGTGCAGGGCCTTTGCACCGAAAAAGTGCACGACATCAGCTTTACCTTAAAAAAAGGAGAAATTCTTGGTTTTGCGGGCCTTGTGGGCGCGGGCCGCAGCGAAACCATGCAGGCCATTTTTGGGCTGGATAAAATTACCGCCGGTTCGGTAAAACTGGGCGAGCTGGAGCTTCAGGGCAAAAGCCCCGACGCCGTTCTGGCGGCGGGCATAGGCCTTGTGCCGGAGGACCGCAAGGGCGAGGGCATCTTCCCCGACCTGAGCATTTCCTTCAACATGACATTGAAGGTTTTAAAGGAGTTTATAAAGGGAATGCGGGTGGATACCGCCAGGGAAAAAACCATTGTAAACAAATATTTCAAAGAGCTTTCGGTAAAGGCGCCCGGCCCCCAAACGCTGATTGCCTCCCTTTCCGGCGGCAACCAGCAAAAGGTGGTTATTGGCAGCTGGCTTGCCTCGCAGCCGAAGGTGCTTATTCTGGACGAACCCACCCGCGGCATAGACGTGGGCTCGAAAAGTGAAATTTACGCCATTATGAACGAGCTTACCAAAAGCGGTGTTTCCATTCTCATGGTTTCCTCCGAGCTGCCCGAAATATTGAATATGAGCGACCGCATTGCGGTTATGTGCGACGGGCGCATTACCGCCATACTGGATCATACAGAGGCTTCTCAGGAAAAAATTATGCAAAAGGCCGTAAAAATCTGACAACCGAAAGGGGTTCTGTTTATGAACGGTATGCTGTTACGGGAAAAGCTGTTCGGCAGCAGCAAAAATTATTTAAAACGCAATGCCGGCATTTTAATTGGCCTTGTGGCCCTTTGCGCCATTATTGCCTTCCAGTCGGACAAATTTTTAACGCAGGACAACATTATGAATGTGCTGCGCCAAATTTCTTCCAACATGTACCTGGCCTGCGGCATGACCATTATTTTAATTGCGGGCGGCATTGATTTGTCGGTGGGCTCTATTATTGCGGTTACCGGCGTTACCGCAGGCACCCTACTGAACGCGGGGCTGCCCATTCCGGTTGCCATTGTTCTGTGCCTTTTGGCCGGGGCGCTGTACGGCACCATCAACGGCGCCATTATTACCCGCACCACCCTGCCCCCCTTTATTGTAACCTATTCCATGATGCAAATTCTGCGCGGCGCCACCTATGTGTACACCGGCGGCACCACCGTGCGCATAGACGACCGCAGCTTTATTAACCTTGGCACCGGCTATTTGTTCGATTTTATTCCCCTGCCGGTGGTTTACCTGCTGGTTGTGTTTATTGTGGTATTTCTGGTGCTGAACAAAACCCGCCTTGGCCGCCACATTTACGCGGTGGGCGGCAACGAAAAGGCCGCCCGCTTCAGCGGCATCAGCGTGCGCCGCACCCGCATGTTCGCCTATGTTTTCAGCGGGGTTATGGGGGCTTTGGCCGGCCTTGTGCTGTGCGCGCGCAGCTATTCGGGCAACCCGCTGGCGGGCAACGGGGCCGAAATGGACGCCATCGCCGCCTGTGTGCTGGGCGGCGCTTCCATGGCGGGCGGCTACGGCTATGTGGGCGGCACCCTGATTGGCGCCTTAATTATAGGCCTTTTGAACAACGGCCTGAACCTGATGCGTATAGACTCTTACTGGCAAATTATTCTAAAAGGTATTGTCATTTTGGTTGCCGTGTATGTAGACTATGTAAAGAACATGAAAAAAAATAAAGCGAATTAGTGTTTTGGCCGTGCCGGGCCGTTTGGGCTGGCGCACAAAAAAGCAGCTTTTGGCAAAAGGCAAAAGCGCCCGCGGCGCCCCGGGCGCAACGGGGCAAACAAGCGGCGCAGCATTTTTAAAAAGCGCAAGGGCCCAATGCCCGCTATTGCCAAAACACTTGCGGAAGGGCGATTCACCATGGAAATGCCGTTCGGGCCTGTTTTGCAGGTGCCCAACGTTGAAGCGGCGGCGCGCTGGCTTTGCGAAGAGCTTTTTTTTGCCCCTTTTAAGGGCGCAGGGGCTTTACCGCACGAAACCATTCTGCAAAACGGCAGCTGCACCATATACCTGCAAAAGGGCCACAGCACACCGCCCCCCGCACCGGGTACGGGGCGGTATTATACCGGCTTTGCCCATATTGCACTGCACACGCCAAGCATTGCAGAGGCCTTGGCCTGGTGCAAGCAGCGTAAGCTTAGCCTTACATTGAATGGCGGCCGCTGGTTTTTTAACCCCAAGGTGCTGGGCGAGGGGGAGTACTACTTTAATATTACCGCTCCGTTCGGCGCTGTATTTGAGGTGAGCCAGCCGGTGGCCCGGCCCGGCGGAAAAGGCGCCCGCCTGATAGACGGGCTGGACCATTTGGGCCTGCCCTGCCGCCATTTTCAGCGGGAACTGGAATGCCTGGCCCGCCTGGGCTTTCGCCCCCTGTTCAGCCCGGTGGAAAACCACAACGAGCAGGAGGGGCGCATATTGTGCGGCATGCTGTGCCTTGGCGGCATTACCGCAGAGGTTTACCAGTTTTTGGATATGGAGCCCGCCGCTATGCCGCCGCACAATGTATTACAGGGCATTTACATGCAGCAAGAGGCCACAACGCCCAGTGGCACACACTTTATAAAAAGGGGGCGGGCAGATGGATAAGCCTTTTGACGTGATAGCGCTGGGCGAATGCCTTGTGGATTTTGTTTGCACCGAAGCAAACGGCAAGCTGCTTATGGAGGGCAACCCCGGCGGGGCGCCCGCCAACGTGCTGGCCATTGCGGCAAAGCTGGGCCTTTCCACCGCCATGGTGTGCAAGGTTGGCAAAGACAGCTTTGGCTCATTTTTGCGCGGGCAAATTGCCGGCGCGGGTATAGACGCCCGGTATGTGCTGGAGGATTCCCTGCACCCCACCACCCTTGCCATTGTGCGGCTGAACGAGCAGGGCAACCGCAGCTTTACCTTTTACCGCAACCAAACCGCAGACATTATGCTGCACCGGAACGATTTGCCGCTGGGAGCCATACAAAACGCAAGGGTACTGCACTTTGGCGCCCTTTCGCTGTGCAACGAGCCCTCCCGCGAGGCCACCTTCACCGCCGTGCAGGCAGCCCGCGAAAGCGGGGTTTGCATTTCTTACGACCCCAACCTGCGCCCCCCCCTGTGGGAAAACCTGGCGCTGGCAAAGCAGATGATGCTGCGCGGGATGGCCCTGGCCCATTTGGCAAAAATATCGGACGAAGAACTGTTTTTTCTTACCGAAAAGGCCGAAGCCGAGGCGGTGGCCGCTTTGTTTAAAGAGTTTCCCCTGGCGCTGCTGGCCGTTACCAAGGGCCCGGGGGGCTGCACCTTGTACACCCGTGAAAAAAGCTACTTTGGCCCGGCCTTCAACACCCCCAGCGTAGACACCACCGGCGCGGGCGACGCCTTTTGGGGCGCCTGCCTCACCTGGCTTTTGGAGCACGGCCTAAACGCCGGGCTGCCTGCCCCCGGGGCAAATTTAGGCGAACTGCTGGATTTTGCCAACGCCGCGGGCAGCCTTTCCACCACCAGAAAGGGCGCCATACCCGCCATGCCCACCCGGGAGGAAATTATGCGCTGCATTGCCACGGTTCCCCGCTTGGTATAGCCCGCAAAGGCCTTTTCAAAACTTTTGAGCAACGAAAGAAGGTTTTTTTATGGCATTTTTTCAGGTGAACTTTTTTTCACCCACCTTGTGCTTTAACACAGACATTGACGTGTTTATTCCCACCCCCAATTCAGACGAAATTTTAAACAATAAAAAATCCGACTATTTTTATGACGGGGCAAAATTTCAGGTGCTGTACCTGCTGCACGGGGCTTATGGCGATTATACCGACTGGATGCGGCTGACCAGCATTGAAAAATACGCCCAGGAGCATAAGCTGGCGGTAATAATGCCCTCGGCCTCCAACAGCTTTTACCAGAACATGCACCGGGGCAGCCAGTACCTTACCTACCTCACCGAGGAGCTGCCCGAATTTGCAGAGAAAATGTTTCCCATCAGCAAAAGGCGGGAGAACACCTTTGTGGCGGGCCTTTCCATGGGGGGCTATGGGGCGGTGAAGCTTGCCTTTACCCGGCCGAAAAAATATGCCGCCTGCGCCTCGCTTTCGGGCGCCATAGACCTGCTGGCCGTGATGGGGGCCATTCACACCGGCAAAATTTCAGGGCCTTTCCGGTGGGATGCCATTTTTGAAAATGCCGCCGCGGTGGAGGGTTCCGACGCCGATTTGTTCGCCTTAATTGCCAAGCGCAAAGCCGAAGGCGCACCGCTGCCCAAAATTTTTCAAAGCTGCGGCACCGAAGACTTTATTTACAGGGAAAACCTGAGCGCCCGCGAAAAGCTGCTGACCCTTGGCGCAGACCTTACGTATGAGGAACACCCCGGCAGGCACGACTGGGATTATTGGGACGCTCACATTCAGCGGGTGCTCAACTGGCTGCCGCTTGCCAACAAGTCGGTAAAAATTTAATAAGGAGGGCTTTTGGCCATGGCACATATTGATTGCATCTTTTATTCCACCAGCTTAAAAAAGAATGCGCATGTAATTGTTTTTTTGCCCTCTGTAAGCGCCGATGATTACCTGGAGGGCCGGAATACCGATTATTATGGCGAAGAGAAAACCTTTCCCACCCTTTACCTTTTGCACGGCAGCTACGGAGACTGCACCGACTGGAGCCTGCGCACCGGCATAGAGCGCTACGCGCAGGACAAGGGCCTTGCCGTGGTAATGCCCTCGGGGGAAAATTCCTGCTATACGGCCATGGCAATGGGTGAAGACTATTTAACCTATATTGGCCAGGAGCTGCCCGCGTTTACCCGCAAGCTTTTCCCCTTAAACCGCAGCCGGGCGCAAACCTATATTGCCGGGCTTTCCATGGGGGGCTACGGCGCTTACCGCGTGGGGCTTGCCTTCCCCGAAACCTTCGGCTCCATTGCCTCTCTTTCGGGCGCGCTGGACATGCAGGCGCTGCAGGCCGGCACCGAGGCCCACACCCAAAAAATGGACCCCCACTATAAAAAAGCAATTTTTGAGGACCTCTTCCGCATCAACGGCACCCAAAACGACCTTATTTACCTGCTGCGCGGGCAGCTGGAGGGCGGCGGGCCGCTGCCCTCACTGTACATGAACTGCGGCACCGAAGATTTTATTCTGGCAGCCAACGAAAGCTTTTATGCCGCCGCAACGGCCCTTGGGGCCAAAATACGGTACGAAAAATTCCCCGGCATGCACGACTGGGTTTTTTGGGACGCCCATATTCAAAACGTGCTGGAATGGCTCAATTAAAAATTCACAAGCAGAAAGATACCGGCGGCGCCGGTATCTTTTTTTATTTTCCCCCCTTTGTTTTTACCCGCCGCCTTTCGCTTTGTGTATTTTGCCCCCGCATTTTTGCAGCTTACCCACGGGGGCTTGTTTTTGCCCCGCCCCAAACGATAGTATAAGAACAGAAAATAAATTGTGAGGAGAAGAGCCTTGAAACTGACCATTGAGCAGGCTGCGGATATACCCGAAGTTGAAATAACCATTCGCTGCGCCACCCTTAGCCAGCCGCTGCGAAACCTGATTGCCCAAATACAGCTGTATGGGTTTGCACTGCCCGCCCGCAGGGAGGGCCGAAGCTATTCGCTTGCTTTTGAAACCATCTATTACTTTGAAAGCGTGGACGAAGTAACCTTTGCCTACTGCGAAAAAGAGGTTTATGAATGCGCCCTGCGGCTGTACGAGCTGGAGGAGAGGCTTGGCCCCGCCAACTTTATACGCATCAGCAAAAACTGCATTGTAAACCTTGCCTTTCTTGGCAGTGTGCGCCCTCTTTTGGGGGGCCGCATGGAGGCCCTGCTGGCCAACGGCGAAAAGCTTTTGATAAGCAGGCATTACCTGCCCGCTTTTAAAGAAAAATTCGGGCTGAAAGGAGCTTTTGAATAAAATGAAAAAAGCCAAGGTTTATTTTTACACCGATTTGCTCTCTTTTGCCGCCCTTACCCTGCTTTGGTCCACGGTGGACGTGCTGTTTCCCGATTATTTTCTACGCAAGCTGAACAGCGCCTTGGTTCTGCAATTTTTTGCGGTTACCACGGCCATTGCGCTGCTGCACTGGGGGGCGGGGTGGCTGCTCTGCAAAACCCTTTCCAGCGATAAATGGGAGCCGCTGTATATTCCCGTTCAGCTCGGCTGTATTGCCCTGGTGGTATTCTTTTTGGGCGGGCTTGGCTTTGGCTGGTTTCCGTTTACTTTTTCCTCCATTGCCAGCGTGTTGGCTTTAATTGCCGTTATTTATGGAATTGTTTTATATGTTACATTGGAACGTCAAAAAAAGATTGCCGGCCGCATCAACCAAATACTGACACAAAAAAATAAAAAGAGGGACGCTGCCATTGAAGACGAAAGCCATAGAAATTGACGGCCTTGTTAAACATTACGGCAGCGTGCAGGCGGTGCAGGGCACCAGCTTTTACGTGGAGGAGGGGCATTTGTTTGCCCTGCTGGGTGAAAACGGGGCGGGCAAAAGCACCACCATTGACATTCTTTCCACCCTGCTTGCGCCCGACGCCGGTACGGCGCTGGTGGGCGGGCTGCAAATTGGCAAATGCAACAACGAAATACGCAAAAAAATAGGAATTGTATTTCAAAAAAGCTACCTGGACGACATGCTTACGGTGTATGAAAACCTTTTGCTGCGGGGCAGCTTGTACGGCCTTTCCAACAGGGCTTTACAGCAGGCGGTTGAGCGGCTTTGCGGCCCCCTTGGGCTGCAAGAGTTTTTACACCGCCGGTATGGGCGGCTTTCAGGTGGCCAGCGCCGCCGGGCCGACATTGCCCGCGCCCTTATAAACACCCCTGAAATTTTATTTTTAGACGAGCCCACCACCGGCCTTGACCCGGCCAGCCGCCTTGCCATTTGGCAAATTGTGCGCACCATGCAGCGGGTGGAGGGCACCACCGTGCTGCTTACCACCCATTACATGGAAGAGGCCGCCGAGGCCGATTATACCATTGTAATGGGCCACGGCCGCGTTTTGGCCAAGGGCACGCCGCCCGCCCTAAAAGAGGCCTATACCACCGATGTTTTGCGAATAAAGCCGTCAAGCCTTTCCGCTTTTTCCTCTTTTTGCCAAAAAGCGGGCTACCCCCTGCGGCAAAACGGCCCGGTATGCGAGTTTCCCCTGCAAAAAACCATGGATGCCCTGCCCCTGCTGGAGCAATGCCGCCCTTACATGGAAAGCTTTGAGGTTTTACAGGGCAGCATGGACGAGGCCTTTCTCAATATTATTCACGGCGAAGCGCAGGAGGCCGCACAATGAAAAGTTTTGCAAAACGCAATATTTTACTTTATTTTCGAGACATTTGGGCCATTTTGTTCTCGCTTTTGGGCGTTCTGATTGTGGTTGCCCTGTATGCCCTTGTGCTGGCCAAAAACCTGGCCGAAAGCTTTGCGCAGTTTACAAGCCCGAACCTGCTGGTGGCGGCCTGGCTGATGGGCGGCCTGTGCAGCATTACCCCCGTTTCTACGGCGCTGGGCGCCATGGGCGCCCTTGTTACCGACCGGGCCGATGGCGCCAGCCGGGACTTTTTAACTACGCCGGTGGCTTACTACAAGCTGGTGGGCGGGTATTTGGCAGGCGGGCTGCTGGCCTGCACCTTGCTAAGCCTTGCCGTGTTTGGCTTTGGGGGGCTTTGGCTGTGGGGCGCGGGGGCGCAGCTGCCCGGCCCCTTGTGGTTTTTGGCCATTGCCGGCACCCTGCTGCTGAACAACCTGGCCGGGGGCTGTATGGTATTTTTTATTGTTACCTTTTTGCGCACCAACGCGGCGCTTTCGGCCGTTAGCACCGTAGTGGGCACTCTTTTGGGGTTTTTAACCGGTATTTACCTGCCCATTGGCATGCTGCCGGAGGCCATGCAGTGGGTGGTGCGCATTTTCCCGGTTTCCCATGGGGCCGTGCTGCTGCGGTATTTGCTGTTGCAGGGCCCGGCGGCCGGGGCCTGGGCGGGCCTGCCGCAGCAGCCGGTGGCCGAGGCCTGGGAGCTTTTGGGGGTTCGGTTTTCCTTTGGGGGAAACCTTTTTCCCCTGTGGGGCAGCGTGGCGGTGCTGGCCTTTTGCGCCCTTTTGTTTTTTTCTTTGTCGCTTCTTTCTTTCCGCCGAAACAGCAAACGGTAACCGCCTGCATTCTTTTGCTTATGGTTGACAAACCTTACCATATTTTGATAAGGTGTAGTTAGTTTCTATGCTATAAATAAAAAGGCGGTGTACCAAAGCTTATGGATAATAACCAGAACCCTTTTGATTCTTTGCAGACTCCCCCTGCCGCACCCCAGCCCCCTGAGCAGGAGGCCCCGTTGGCAGGCCAGCCCACTTCCGAGCAGCCCCAACAGCCCGGGTATGTTCCGCCCCCGGCACAGGCCCCGTATGGGCAGCCCCAGCAGCCCCCTGCGTACGGCGCCCAGCCGCCTGTTTATTATGGGCAGCCCCAACCGCAGGCCCCGCCCCCGGTATACGGCCAGCCTTCTTACGGGCAGCAGGCGCCCCAGCCCCCCTATGGCCAGCAGCCCCCGCAGCCGCCCTACGGCCAGCAGCCTTACCAATACCAGGGCTACCAGCCCCAGCCCGCAAAGCCCACCAACGGCAAGGCAACCGCTTCGCTGGTTTTGGGCATTATCTCTCTGGTTTTGTTCTGGGCCGGGTACGCCGCTATTTTGGCGCTTGGCTGTGGTGTGGCCGGTATCATTCTTGGCATGCAGGCCCGCAAGGAAATGCCCGAAGGCACGGCGGGCACCGCCACCACCGGCATGATTTTGTCGATTATTGGCGCGGCCCTTTCCGCCATTGTTTTCTTGGGCTGTGTGGTATGCCTTGGCTCTTTGGGTTCTTTGGGCTATTACTACTAAGCAAAACGGTTTTGTTTGGCTACACGGCGAAAATGCGTAGCAATATGCATTTTCGCCTTTTTATTTTTTGGCGGGGGGGTTGTTTGCTTGTTTCCTTTTATAACCGTTTTTGGCTACCCGCTGCCCACCTACTGGCTTTTTGCCCTTGCGGGCATTGGGGCCGCGGGCCTTTATGTATACCGTACCAACCGCGGCAAGGCCTGCGGCCACCTGCCGGGGGCGGACGTTTTGCACCTTGGCATTTTGGGGGTGGTGGGCGCCGTTGCGGGCGGCAAGCTTTTATATGTTGTGGTTATGCTGCCGCTGGTGGTGCAAAACTGGGCCGCCCTTTGGGCAAACCCGGCTTTGCTGGTTCAGGTTTTATTGGGCGGGCTGGTGTTTTACGGCGGGCTGTACGGCGCCCTTTTGGCGGGCTTTTTGTATTGCCGCCGCTATGGCCTTTCTTATAAAACCGCCGCCGCTGTTTTTACCCCCGCCATTCCCCTGTTCCACACCTTTGGCCGCATCGGCTGTTTTTTCGGCGGCTGCTGCTGGGGGGTGGAAAGCAGCTTTGGCATTGCCTTTACCCGCTCCATTGCCGCCCCCAACGGGGTGTTGCTGTTTCCCATTCAGCTGGCGGAAGCTTTTTGCAACCTGCTGCTGTTTGTACTTACCGCTGCCGCGGTGCGCAAAATGGCCCACAAGTGGCTGGTTTTGCCTTTGTACCTGTTTTTATACGCTTGCCTGCGGTTTACGCTGGAGTTTTGGCGGGGAGACAGAATACGCGGCATTTTTATTTTTTCCACCAGCCAGTGGGTTGCCCTTGCAACCGCCGCTGTGGTTGCGGTTTTGTTTTTTGCCCGCTGGCGAAGGCTGGTTTTCCCCGCTAAAAACGAGGGCGGCCCCGGCGCGTGAAAATTTTTCTTTTGTGCCCTTTTTTACAGGGCAAGCGCCCGCCCTGCAAGCCCATTTTACAAGCAAAAATCTCCCGGTACGGTTTTCGCCGTACCGGGAGATTTTAATTTTGCCTGCGCTATTGCTGCCCTGTTACGCTTGTAATGTGCAGTTCGTCCAGCTGCTTTTTTTCCACAATTTCGGGGCAGCCGCTCATGGGCTCGCCCGCATTCTGTACCTTGGGGAAGGCGATAACGTCGCGAATGGATTCCTTGCCCAGCATCAGCATTACCATGCGGTCGAAGCCAAACGCCATGCCGCCGTGGGGCGGGGCGCCGTAGTGGTAGGCGTCCATTAAAAAGCCAAAGCTTTCGCGGGCCCGCTCCTCGGTAAAGCCAAGCGCCTTAAACATGCGGGCCTGCAGGGCCGGGTCGTTGATGCGAATGGAGCCGCCGCCCAGTTCCATGCCGTTTACTACCATATCGTAGGCCTTGGCGCGGCAAAGGCCGGGCAGGTTCTCTATTTTGTCTAAATCCTCTTCCATGGGCATGGTAAAGGGGTGGTGCTTGGCAAAGTAGCGCCCTTCCTCCTCGCTGTATTCAAACAGGGGAAACTCTGTAACCCAAAGGAAGCTGAAGGTGTTTTCGGGAATAAGGCCATGCTTTTTGGCAATTTCCAGCCGCAGGGCGCCAAGGGCCGCAAACACGGTGTCGTCTTTGTCTGCCACCAGCAGCAGCACATCGCCGGTTTCGGCCCCCGCCGCTTTGCGCAGGGCGGCCTTTTCCTCACCGGTTAAAAACTTTTCATAGCTGCTGGTTTCCGCTTCCTCGGTAAGGCGCAGGTAGGCAAGGCCTTTGGCCCCATAGGTTTTGGCGGTTTCGGTGAGGCGGTCTATCTCTTTGCGGGACAAGGCCGCGGCCAGCCCCTTTGCGTTGATGCAGCGAACGCTGCCGCCCTTTTCAATGGCGCCCGCAAACACGGCAAAGCCGCTGTTTTTCACCACCTCGCTCACGTTGCAAAGCTCAAGGCCAAAGCGGTTGTCCGGCTTGTCGGAACCAAAGCGCTCCATGGCTTCGGCATAGGGCATGCGGGGAAAGGGGGTGGCCAGGTTTATGCCAAGTACCTTTTTAAAAAGGTGCTTGACCAGCCCTTCGTTTACGGCCTGCACATCCTCTTCGCCCGCAAAAGACATTTCCATGTCAATTTGGGTAAATTCTGGCTGGCGGTCGGCACGCAGGTCCTCGTCGCGAAAGCAGCGCGCCATTTGGAAATACCGGTCGAACCCGGAAAGCATCAGAATTTGCTTATACAGCTGGGGGCTTTGGGGCAGGGCGTAAAACCGCCCCGGCTGCACCCGGCTGGGCACAAGGTAGTCCCGCGCGCCCTCGGGGGTGGATTTTATAAGAACCGGGGTTTCCACCTCTATAAAATGGTTGTCGAGGTAATAGTCTCGCACATAGCGGGTAATGCCGCTGCGCATTGCAATGGCGCTGTGCAGTTCTTCACGGCGCAAATCAAGGTAGCGGTAGCGCAGGCGCAGTTCGTCCTTCACCTTAATTTCGTCGCGTATTTCAAAGGGAGGGGTTTCGGCCTCGCTTAAAACGCGCAGGTCGGTTACAAACAGCTCTACCTCGCCGGTGGCAAGGGCTTTGTTTACGCTTTCGCGCTTTTGCAAAACCCCCTTTGCCATTACCACATACTCGGCCCTGAGGCCTGCGGCTTTTTCAAATATTTCTTTGGGGGTGGTATCGCCAAAGCTAAGCTGCAAAATACCGGTGGTATCCCGCAGGTCGGCAAAAATAACGCCGCCCAAATCCCGGCTTTTGGCAACCGAGCCCGCCACCGTTATTGTTTCGCCCACAAGCCCCGTGGTAATTTGGTTTGCATAGTGTGTTCTGCGCAAGGCGCCCATTGTGTCCATACCGTACAAGTCCCCTCTTTTATTCAAAGTCTTTGTTTTTGTAAAACGCCGCTTGCACAGCGGCTTCGCAGCCAACATTGAGGTTGCCGGGCCGCTGCCAGCAAGGCCGGCGGCCGCGCGCTTACACCGGCCAACAGGGCTGCCCCGGCGCCTGCCCGGCCGTTTTATTTTTCAATTTTTGTGGTGCCAAAAGAAACCGTGGCCCCCGGCAGCCCGCTGTAGCGGCGCAGAACCGCCTCTTTATAGCCCGAAAGCAGCAGGTTGTACAGCGGCCCCTTGCCGCCGGCAAATTCCACTTCGGCCGGGCCTTCCGCCGTTTCCAGCGCGCCGGTAAAGGCCACTTCGGTTTCGGCCCCGGTGTCCATATTTTTCAGTTTGGCACGCCCGGCTTTGGACTCGTCTTCGCCCAGCACCATGGTGTACAAGGCATTCAAACGGTTGGCCGCCTTCATTTGGGCCTTTACGCTGCGGTTTGCAATGTCGCATTCGGCCTCAAACCCGCTTTGCCGCAGCTCGGCCACCAGCGCACGGGCCGCCGCGCGGCCCTCCTCGCCTATGCCAACCGCGTACAGCACCGGCCCCGGCGGGGGCGCGGGCAGCAGGCCCTTTTCCTCCAGCGCCATCAGCAGCCGTTCCTGCCCCATGCCAAAGCCAACGGCAGGGGTTGGCTGGCCGCCCAGCTCCTGAATCAGGCCGTCGTACCGGCCGCCGGCGCACACGGTGCCCTGGGTGCCCACCCCCGAGGCTATAAATTCAAACACCGTGTTGGTGTAATAGTCCAGCCCGCGCACAATGCGGGGGTTTATTACATAGGCGGTGCCCGCCTGTTCCAGCAGGGTTTTCACCTCGCCAAAATGGGTTTGGCAGTCTTCGCACAAATACTCCAGCATTACAGGGGCGCCCAGCGCAATTTCGTGGCAGCGCTCTTCCTTGCAGTCCAGAATGCGCATGGGGTTTTTCTCCAGCCGAATTTGGCAGGTGGGGCAAAGTTCCTGTTTGTAGGCCGTGAAATATTCTTTTAATTTTTGGTTGTAGCCCGGGCGGCATTTGGGGCAGCCGATGGAATTAATTTCCAGCGTTACGTCTTTGAACACCCCAAGGCTTTGCAGCAGCTGGGCCGCCACCTGAATTACCTCCGCATCGGCGGCGGGCTCGTGGGTGCCAAAGCACTCTATTCCAAACTGGTGGAATTCGCGCAGGCGGCCCTTTTGGGCTTTTTCATACCGAAAGCAGCTTTGAATATAGTAGCCTTTCAGCGGCAGGGGGCTGGAGGCCAGCAGCCCGTTTTCCAGCACGGCGCGCACCACCCCGGCGGTGCCTTCGGGGCGCAGGGTGATGCTGCGGCCGCCCTTATCTTCAAAGGTGTACATTTCCTTGCTTACAATGTCGGTGGTGTCGCCCACGCCCCGGGCAAACAGCTCGGTGCTTTCAAAGGTGGGCAGGCGTATTTCCCGGTAGCCAAAGCTGTGGGCCTGGCTGCGGATAATTTGTTCTATGTATTCCCATTTCCAGCTTTCCCCGGGCAGCACGTCCTGCGTGCCGCGGGGCCTTGTATATTTAACGGCCATCGTATCCTCCTGTTAAAAGCTGCGCTGCGGGCCAAAGGCCGCCCGGAAAAATTTTAAAAAGCAGGCTTTTCCGCCCTTTTAGGGAAGCAGCGGCCCGATATTTTATTATATATGGTTTTGCGGGCAGTGGCAAGCAAAGGCTTTTGCCGGCATACAACGCAAACGGCCGCCTGCCATGGGGCAGCCGGCCGCAGCAAACGCCTGAAATTTCCCTGTTTTTTCACCGGCCAAAGCAGGGTGTTTTGCCGGCGGGGAAACCCGGCAAAATTAACTGTGCTTGGGGTTTACAATATCGCGCCAGTCCATATCGCCCCGCTCTAAGCCATGAATCAGCACTTCTGCCGTGGCTATGTTGGTGGCAAGGGGAATGTTGTGCATGTCGCACAGGCGAAGCAGGTTCATTTCATTGGGCTCGCCCGGCTTTGCGCTGATAGGGTCGCGGAAAAACAACAGCAGGTCTATTTCATTGCAGGCAATGCGCGCGGCAATTTGCTGGTCGCCCCCATGGGTGCCCGACAAAAAGCGCTGCACGGGAAGGCCGGTGGCCTCGCCCACCATTTTGCCGGTGGTACCGGTGGCCACCAGCGTATGCTGGCTTAAAATACGGGAGTAGGCTGTGCAAAACTGCACCATCAATTCTTTGCGGGAATCGTGGGCGATGAGGGCTATGTTCATTTTTGCTTCCCTTCTTTCTGGCATATATGGCGCCGCATTTGCGGGCCCTTCCAAACAAAAGCCTTGCGGGCTATTTTAGAATAAGCGGAAAATCTTTGCCCAAAATGCGGTGGGCAATGGCGCTGTACACCTTGTTTTCGGTGCTGTGCTTGGGCAGCATTTCGCCGGTAACGGCCACCTTGGCAACCAGCTTGCTTTCGGGTATGGCCCCAATGAGCTGGGCGCCAACAATGTCGATGGCCTCATCCAAATCGCGCAGAACGCCTTCCTTCAAAATAAGCCTGGAATCGATGCGGTTTAAAATAAGCCGCACCTGGCTTACCTTGCCGTCCATTTCATCTGCAATAATGCGCCCGTCGCGCAGGGCAACCGGGTCTGCCGTAAGCACAAGGAAAATGCGGTGCGCCACTGCGCAGGCCGCCTGGAAAGGCGCCCCAAGGCCCGCAGCGGTATCAATTAAAATAAAATCAAAATGGCCGCGCGCCTTGTTGCAAAGCTTGCGCAGCGCTTCGGCGGAAATATCGCCGCCGGAATAAGGTGCCGAAATAAGGGAGAGGCCGCTGTACAGGGGGCTTGCCACCACGGCCTTGGCCGGCTCGCAGCGGCCCGACAGAACATCCTCAATGTCGTACACGGTTTGGCCGCTTACCCCGGCAATAATATCTACACTGCGCAGGCCGGAGTCCAGCTCAATGAGCAAAACCTTTTTCCCGAGGGCCGCCAGGGCCCCGCCGGTGAAAACAGCCGTTGTAGATTTGCCGGTGCCGCCTTTGCCGGACGCAAATGCAATAATTACCGCATCCATAAAGGGCAGCCCTCCTGTAAGCTAACACAAACCACAGACAACATTTGGCCTTGCCAACGTTATTTGCTGCCCTTTTGTACACCAACGTATCCTTTAACACCTTATTCTTATAGAGTATAGCACAAAAGCAACGGGTTTAACAACCATTATTTTGTGTTTTATTCCAAAATTTATACGAAGAAAAGCGCTTTATTTGCGCCCTTCTTTTCCAGGGCGCCCGGCCCGGCTTTTTACGGCGCAACCGCCGGTTCAAGGCGGGCCTCGGAAGAGGAGGACGCCGCCCCGCCGCCTGCCCTGGCAAGGTATTCGGCGCCGTTCAGCAGCTGAAACTGCCCCAGGCGCAAAACAAAAATAAGGGCCAGCAGCAGGGCCAGTATTAAAAGGGCCACGGTGCGCCTGAAAAAGCCCTTGTCTTTGCCGGGGGGCGCCGCCGCGCCGGTGCCGGGCCGCGGGGTTTGCGTTTTTTTCATACAGTCCCTCTCTTTCAGCAGGCGCCGCTTCTACAAAAGCGACAGCCGTTTCAATTCGCCGTACAGGGCGGCCACCGGCAGGCCCATTACATTGTAGTAGCAGCCGTTTATGCGGGGCACATACCTAGCGGCAAAGCCCTGTATGCCGTAGGCCCCCGCCTTGTCGTAGGGCTCGGCGGTTTTTACATAGCGCGCAATTTCAGCCGGGGGAATTTCCGCAAATTCCACCTGCGTGGTTTCGGCAAACAGGGCCGCGGGCTGCCGGGCGCCCGGCGCCATAATGCACACGCCGGTGTGTACCGCATGCCACCGCCCCGAAAGGGCTTGCAGCATTTGGGTGGCCTGCTGCTCGGTGTGGGGCTTGCCAAGGGTTTGCCCCCCTACCTCCACCACCGTGTCGCAGCCAACAACCGCCTGCTGCGGGTGGGCCAAAAAAACCGCCTCCGCTTTGGCCCTTGCCAGCACCTGCGCCAGCAGAACCGGGCTTTGGGCCGTGAGGGCCGCTTCATCTACATCGGCATCCGCCACTTCAAAAAAGGGAGTAATCAACTGGAAAAGCTCCCGCCTGCGGGGGCTTTTGGACGCCAATAGAAGGGCCACGGGGTTTCCTCTTTTCTATGCCGGGGCAGGGGCTGCCTTACCGGATGTTGGTTTTGTTGTACAAAAAAATGGCAAGCCCCAGGGTGATAATTTGCGCCACCGAAATGGTGAGGCTGAAGCCAAAGGTGAGGGTGAGCACCGAAAGGTCCAGCACAAAGGGGTTTGCCGGGTTAAACCCAATGGAGCCGCCGTAAGAAAGCCAGCGCAAAAAGGGCACGTTTTGGCAAACCGAGGCCAGCATGGCCCCCACCACCACCCCCGCCAGAATAAAAAACAGCAAAAGCAGGTTGCGTTTAAATTTCATGGAAGTGCCTCCTCAATTTTTACCGGTAGAACCAAAGCCGCCCTGGCCGCGGGGCGTTTCGGTAAGGGTTTGTATTTCAATCATTTCGGGTATTTGCACCGGCATCATCACCAGCTGGGCAATGCGCTCGCCATTGATAATACGAAGGGTATTTTGAGAAAGGTTTATTACAGGAACTGCCACCTCGCCCCGGTAGTCGGAATCGATAACCCCCACCCCGTTGGCCATGGCAAGCCCCTCTTTTATGGCAAGGCCGCTGCGGGAAAACACCAGTGCCACAGTGCCGGGCCCCGGCAACTCTATGGCAAGCCCCGTGGGCACCAACGCCCGCTCCATGGGTTTCAGCACAATATCTTCCTCGCAGCAGGCGCGCAAATCGGCCCCGGCGGCGCCTTCGGTGCCCCGGCTTGGCATGTGCGCCCCCGGCTTCAGCACTTTTACTTTTAATACCATGGTTTCCTCCCACACAAGGCAAAACGAAACCGCCCTGCTTTTGTTTTCAAATTTGGCGAAGTTTAAATACTAAACGGATATTCCTTTATAATATAAACCTCTCGTAAATCTCTCCGGCGGTGTGCCCGGCTCTGCGTAGGCCTGTAGAACCTGCTGCGCCTGGGCGGCGTTCTCGGTTGTGAAATACAGGGTGGCAAAGGTGGTGGGCATCTCCCGAAGGCGGTCGGCCATCCAAAGGGGCACCGGGTTGTAAATGGTGCGCACACCAAGGCTGCACAGCACCGCAAAATTTTCTCCCTTGCGGTCGGTAAGCATGCCCTTTTTGCCGCAAGCCGCGCAGTTGGTAACATTTTTTAAGGGGCAGGCCCTGGTTGCCATAAGGGGCAGCGTTCCGTAGCAAAGGGCGTCGGTACCGGCGGGCGGCAGGGCAGCCGCAAGGCCGCCCATTTGCTGCAAAGTCAGCTCTTGTGAAAGGGTAAGCCCCCCGCAGCCCGCCGAAAGCAGGGCCGCCCCCGCGCCAAGGTTGGTTACATTAAGGCCAAAGCCGCCGTATACCGGCAGGCCCTTGCACAGCTGTAAATGGGCAATGTTTTGGGCTATATAGCCTTTAAAGCCAAGGCCCGCGGTTTGCTGCACAAGCTGCCGTGCTTTTTGCTCCCTTGCGCCAAACAGCAGGCGGGGCATTTCCAGCCAGCTTTGGGCGCGCAGGGCCTCGGGCACCACAAGGGCCTCAAACAGGGGAAACACAAGCTGGCTGCAAAGGCCCGGGGCGCCGGCAGGCATTTGCCCCACGGTTTCAAAACGGGCGCGCAGCAGGGGCCTGCCCGCCTTGCGGCGAAGCGCCTCTTCCTCTGCGGCCCCCGGCAGGGGCCGGGCCGGTACAACCGCCTTCGGCAAAGGCTGTTTTTGGAACGGCAGGGGCGGGGGCCGGGCCTCCCGCAGTTGCAGCAGCCCTTCCAGCGCCTGCCTGCGCAGGGCGGTAAGCACCGGGCCGGGCACAAAAAGCCCGCCGGTTTGCAGGGT
>JBKEBR010000013.1:0-3522 GCA_047973285.1 Oscillospiraceae bacterium
AGGCTTACTGAACAGAATCCACATTTGCAGCGGTGATAACGGTAACGCCGCTGTCAACATAGTCTGGGCTGATCTCTTCGCCGCGAAGGGCTTTAACTGCGGTCATAACGCCTTCATAGCCCATCAGGTCGGGGTTCTGAGCCATGGTGGCCAGCAAAGCGCCGGATTTCACCAGGTTCAAAATCATGTCGGATTTGTCGAAGCCAACGCCCACAACGTCGCTGCCGGCTTCCTGAATGGCATTGCCAACGCCTACGGTTGTGCCTTCATTGGCGCCGAACAAACCAACTACGCCCTGCGAAATGAAGTTGGAAGCCGCGTCTTTAGACTTGGCGGGGTCGCCTTCGGTGTACTGGGTGGGCAGCACTTCAAAATCGGTGCCATCAAATACAGAGCGGAAGCCTTCTTCGCGGTCCAGGGTGGAAATGGAAGCGGCGTTGGTGTTGAGCAGGCCGATGGTGCCCGAGGTAACGCCGGCTTCTTCAAGGGCTGCTTTCATTTGTTCGCCTGCGGTTGCACCGGCCGCTTTGTTGTCGGTGGCAATGGTTTGCAGGGCGGGAATGTTGGCCGGAGAGTCGATGTAAACAATTTTCACACCGGCATTCTGTGCTTCGGTAAGGGCGGCGGTAATGGCATCGGGGCCATTCGCGGCAATAATGATGGCCTGGGCGTCATCGGCAACGGCCTGGTTTACCATTTCAATTTGCTTTGCATCGTCTTTTACATCGGGGGCAAGCCATTTCAGCTCAACATTGCCCAGTTCAGAGGCCGCCTTTTCAGCACCTGCGTTTACGTTAACCCAGTGCTGGTCCATTTGGTCCATTGTAATCAGGAACACCTTGAAAGTTTCGCCTGCCGCAGCTGTGCTGGTGGCAGAACCGCTGGCAGCGGCCGAAGAGGCTGTGCTGTTGCTTGCGCAACCGGCAATTCCCGCAGTTAACAAAGCGCCAACTACCAGTGTTGCCAAGAGTGATTTAAGCTTTCTCATTTTGTACCTCCTGTTTTTCTTTTACTTGTGTAATCTATCTTCAGGGAAAACCCTGTTAGATACTTTTATTTGCCCGCTTTTTCTTCTTTTGCGACACGCACCTTGTGTGTTTTGTTGCCGCTGCGCAGCACAACGTCCATGAGTACCGACACCACCACAATGACGCCAATGATAATATTGCGAATGGCAACCGGCGCGTTTGCAAACTGCAGGCCGTTTTGCAGCACCGCCCAAATAGCGGCGCCTACCACCGTGCCAATGAGAATGCCCGTGCCGCCCAGCGTGGAAACACCGCCGATAACCGAGGCCGCCACAGCGTACATTTCGTAGCCGGTACCGGCGTCCATAGAGCCCATGCCGCTGGTGGCGGTGGTAATAAGGCCCACCGTACAGGCGCAGAAGGCGCTTACCAGATAGGCTTTGGTGGTGGTGGCAAATACATTTACGCCCGAAAGGCGCGCGGCGTCAA
The DNA here is from genome assembly GCA_047973285.1 of Oscillospiraceae bacterium. GTDB lineage: Bacteria > Bacillota > Clostridia > Oscillospirales > Ruminococcaceae > JAAYCI01. The sequence continues at coordinate 1,458 of JBKEBR010000013.1, forward strand.
TATTGCTGCCAATGGCGTAAATGTGCCGCCCGCTGCGGGTGTGCGCCAGAATAAAGTTGAACACCAGAAACAGCACAACCGCGATCCACACGGTGTTGAACAACAGCAGGGTTTTGCCGTAATAGAAGAAATTGCGGAAGCCCTGTGCGGCATCGCCAATGGCGTCGGTATTGTAGTTGCCGTTTACAATTTGCGCAATACCGCGCGCAATGGTCATAGTGCCCAGCGTCGCAATAAAGGGCGGCAGCTTAAACTTTGCAACCAGGGTTCCGTTTACAAACCCCACCACAAGGCAAAAAACATAGGTGATAAGGCAAACCAAAATGGGGTTGTAGCCTTTTACCATCATGGTGGCGGATATCATACAGCTCATGCCGATAACCGAACCAATGGAAAGGTCGATATTGCCGGTGATGAGCACATACGACTGGCCAATGCCTATAATAAGGATGGGGGCAATTTGGCGCAGCAGAATTCCAATGTTTTTGGTTCTAAAAAAGTTGGGGTTGATGATGGCGAACACAATGCACAAAACAATAAGGCCAATTGTTACGGTAATAACCTGCCCCACACCCCGTGCAGCCATCATTTTTCTCAATGGGTTTTGTTTCTCTTTCATGCTCCCGTCTCCATTTTTATCAAATTATTCGGTCTTTGGGGCCAGTTTATGATATCATCCTGTCTTTTGCTCCAGCTTTTGCTCAAAGCTGGTTGCATATTCCATAATTTTTTCCTGTGTGGCTTCTTCCCTGCTCAATTCACCGGTAATGCGCCCGTCGCACATAACCAGAATGCGGTCGGCAATGCCCATTACCTCGGGCAGCTCTGAAGAAACAAAAAGTACCGCAATTCCCGCTTTTTTCAGCTTGTTCATCAGGTTGTGAATTTCCACCTTTGCCGCTACGTCAATACCGCGGGTGGGTTCGTCGAAAATAACCACCTTTGAATTGCGGGCCAGCCATTTCCCGATAACCACCTTTTGCTGGTTACCGCCCGAAAGAGAGGCCGCGTTCACGTCTGTGTTTGGCAGCTTAATCATCAAATCGGCCACCATTCTATTGGCCAGCGCCTTCTCTTTGCGCCCGCTTACCACACCGGCGGCATTTGCAACAATATCCATATTGGGCAGCGATAAATTGTCTTTTACCGAAAGGCCTACACAAAGCCCGTCTTTGCGGCGGTCTTCGGGGGCAAGCACAACGCCGTGGTGTATGGCGTCGGCGGGGCTTTTAATGCTTATTTCCTTTCCGTTCAGCCGTATTGTGCCGCTTGCCTTCGGGTCTGCGCCAAATATGGCGCGGGTGGTCTCTGTGCGCCCGGCCCCCATAAGCCCCGCCAGGCTTACCACTTCCCCGGCTCTCAGGGAAAAGCTTACATCCCGCACCATGCGCCCCGCATTCAGGTGCTCCACTTCAAAAACAACCTCGCCCACTTCGCAGTCTTCATGGGGAAATTGTTCGGTAATTTTGCGGCCCACCATGTCGGTAATAATTTCATCCAGGGTTATTTCATTAAATTTGCAGGTGCGAATAAACTTCGAATCCCGCATAATGGTAACCTCGTCTACAATATGCTCAAGCTCGGCCAGCCGGTGGGAAATATACACAATGGCACAGCCGCGCTCCCGCAATAGGTGAATAATGCGGAACAAATCTTCAATTTCTTTGTCGGAAAGGGCGCTGGTGGGCTCGTCCATAATCAACACATTGGCGTCAAAAGCAATGGCCTTGGCAATTTCCACCATTTGCTGCTTGGACACAGCCAGGCTGGACACAATCTCCTCCGGCGCAATGTCAATATTCAGGCTGTTCAGCACCTCTGCCGCGCGCCTGTTCATCTCTTTGTGGGCCAGCACGCCGCCCGCCTTTGTTACTTCTTTTCCCAGGAAAATATTTTCCGCCACGGTAAGGTGGGTGCACATATTCAGTTCCTGGTGAATAATGGAAATGCCCAGCGCCTGCGCCGAACGGGGGGTAAGGTCCCCCACATCCTTTCCATCCACCAAAATTGTGCCGCCGTCTTTGGTATACACGCCGCTCAAAATTTTTACCAGCGTGCTTTTGCC
>JBKEBR010000014.1:0-22689 GCA_047973285.1 Oscillospiraceae bacterium
ATTTTGTTTGCCAAAAGCACCCTGGACGGCATTACCGCAATCATCATGGCCAGCAGCCTTGGCGTGGGGGTGCTGTTTTCGGCGGGCAGCGTGCTGGTATACCAGGGGGCCATTACCCTGCTGGCGGTGTGGATAAGCCCCTTTTTGAACGCCGATATTCTGCGCGAAATTTCCATTGTGGGCGGTATTATGATTACGGCCCTCGGCCTTAACATGCTGGGGCTTACCAAAATAAAGGTGGGCAATTTTTTGCCCGCCATTCTGGTGCCGGCGGTGTATTACCTGCTGGTTGGCCTTATTCAATAGGTGGTGGCCCGCAAACGGCGGCAAAGCAAAAAAATAAGCCCCCCTCTTTCATGGAAAAAGTGAAAGAGAGGGGCTTTGCTTATTGTTATTGTGCCAACCGTATTTCCGCACGGGGCAGGGCATCAAGGGAGGGCAGCTTGGCGGCGGGGGCGGGCACAGTGCCGTCCAGCCGTTCCTTGGCCACCGCAATCATCAGCTTAATGCGGTTTTCCTGGTTTACCCGGGTGGCGCTGGGGTCATAGTCAATAGGCGTAATATTTGCCTGCGCATATACAGAACGTATTTTACTGATCATGGCCTTGCCCACCACATGGTTCGGCAGGCAGCCAAAGGGCTGGGCGCACACAATATTTTCATAGCCGGTTTTTACAAGCTCCACCATTTCGGCGGTAAGCAGCCAGCCCTCGCCCATTTTGGCGCCGTAGCCAATAAAGCCGTTGGCCAGCTTTTTGGTTTCCTCAAACAGGGTGGGGGCGTGCAAATTCGGGTGGCGGGCAATGGCCGCCAGCATCAGCTTTTCGCGGGTGGTGGTAAAGTCCATAATTTTTTCGTAAATGGCTTTTACGGCTGCGCTGCCGCCGTACAGCTTTATGTTTTCGCTGCCGTTTACAATGCAGTACTGCACAAAGCCCATCAGCCCCGGCATGTTTACCTCGCAGCCCTCGGCGGCCAAAAAGTCCTCCAAATGGCTGTTGCCAAGGGGGGAATACTTCACATAAATTTCCCCCACAATGCCAACCTTTACCCGGGGCACTTTGGTAACGGGCACCTTGGCAAAATCGTCGGCAATTTCGTTAAAGGCCTGCTTCATGTCGCGCTTGTTAATGCCGCGCCCTGCGGCAAACCGCGCCGAAAGCTCTTTTTGCCAGCGGGCAACAAGGGCCATGGTTTCACCCTTGTTGTTTTCGTAGGGCTTTATCTGGTTGGAAAGGCTCATCAGTTCATCGCCGTAAAAAACCGCGGCAACCGCTTTGCGTATCAGGGGAATGGTGTACTTAAAGCCGCTGTCCTTTTCCAGGCCAGAAAAGTTCAGGCTGGCCACCGGCACCTGGGGAAACCCCGCCTTCACCAGAGCCTTGCGCAGCAGGTGAATATAGTTGGAGGCGCGGCAGCCGCCGCCGGTTTGGGTAATCATAAGGGCGGTGCGGTCCAGGTCGTATTTGCCGGTTTTCAAAGCGTCTATAAACTGGCCAATTACCAAAAGGGCCGGGTAGCAGGTGTCGTTGTGCACATACTTTAAGCCCTCTTGGGCAACCTCGGGGCCGCCGTTTTCCAGCACCTCAATGGTGTACCCCTCCTGCCGGAAAATTTCGGCAATAATGGTAAAATGAAGCGGCGCCATTTGGGGAATTAAAATTTTGTGCGTCTTTTTCATTTCGGGCGTAAACTTCGGGTAGGAGGGCATGTAGTCTTGTGTTTGCTCTGTGCTCATACGGCATCGGCCTCCTGTTCCAGCGCCGAAAACAGGCTGCGAAGCCGAATGTTTACAGCGCCAAGGTTTGCAATTTCGTCAATTTTAATTTGGGTGTACAGCTTGCCCTCCCGGTGCAGGGTTTCCCGCACCTCGTCGGTGGTAACGGCATCCAAACCGCAGCCAAAGCTTACCAGCTGCACAAGGTTCATGTCCGGCTGGTCGGCAATATACCGGGCGGCGGCGTACAGGCGGGCATGGTAGGTCCACTGGTTCAGCACGGTGGTGGGGGCCTTTTCCATTAAATGGCTAATGGTGTCTTCGCTGATTACCGCGGCGCCCTGGCTTACAATCAGCTTGTCTATGCCGTGGTTTACCTCGTTGTCCAGGTGGTAGGGCCGCCCGGCCAGCACAATAATGGGCCGGCCCTCGCTGCGGGCCTGGGCTATTATTTCGGCGCCTTTTTGGCGTATATGGGCAAGGTGCGCATCGTATTCGGCAAAGGCCGCGTCGGCGGCGGCCTGCACCTCTTTTATAGAAATTCCTTCAAAATATTTTTCCAGTATTTTATGGAATTTTTTCACAAAATCCTTCGGGCGGTGAATGCCAACATAATCGTAAATATAGGTTTTGCCCTCCAGCTCGTTGCAGCTGGACTTTACCACCTCGGGGTAATAGGCAACCACCGGGCAGTTAAAGTGGTTGTCGCTCATGCCCTCGTCTATGTTGTAGCTCATGCAGGGGTAAAAAATAGTGTTCAGCCCCTCTATTTTGGAAAGGGCCTTGATATGCCCGTGCACCAGTTTGGCCGGGTAGCACACGGTGTCGCTGGGAATGGTGGCCTGCCCTTCAAAATACAGCTTGCGGGTAGAGTGGGGGCTGGTAACCACCTCAAAGCCAAGGCGGGTAAAAAAGGTGTGCCAAAAGGGCAGGGTTTCAAAAATATTCAGCCCCATGGGAATGCCAATTTTGCCCCGGGGCCCGGGCACAGGGGCGTAGCTGTCCAGCAGGGCCAGCTTGTAATCATAAATATCCAGCGGGTTTTCGGCGCCGCGGTGGGTAATGGGCCTGTCGCACCGGTTGCCGCTTATAAATTTGCGCCCGCCCGAAAAGGTGTTTACCGTAAGGCTGCAGTGGTTGGTGCAAAGGTTGCAGTTTACGGTTTGCACCTTGTGCAAAAGGGTTTTCAGCTCTTCCTTGCCCAGCACGCCGCTGGCCTCGCGGCCTGCCGCCTTTGCCTTTTTGCGGCCGTATAAAGCCGCCCCAAAGGCGCCCATCAGCCCCGCTATGGAGGGGCGTATTACCTCCATGCCCATTTCCTTTTCAAAGGCGCGCAGCACGGCGTCGTTGTAAAAGGTACCCCCCTGCACCACCACATTTTTGCCAAGCTCGGAAGGGGAGGAGGCGCGAATTACCTTGTAAAGCGCATTTTTAACCACGCTGATGGCAAGCCCCGCGCTGATGTTTTCAATGGAGGCGCCATCCTTCTGGGCCTGCTTTACGCTGCTGTTCATAAATACCGTACAGCGGCTGCCAAGCTCTACCGGGGCGTCGCCAAACAGGCCAAGCTTTGCAAATTCCCGCACATCCCGGCCCAGGGCCTCGGCAAAGGTTTGCAAAAAGCTGCCGCAGCCCGAGGAACAGGCCTCGTTCAGAAAAATATCGCTGATGGCCCCGTCGGCAATTTTAAAGCACTTCATATCCTGCCCGCCAATGTCGATGATAAAATCAACATCCGGCTGGAAGTGCTTTGCCGCGGCAAAATGGGCCATGGTTTCCACCAGGCTGTAGTCGGCGTTAAAGGCCTCTTTGCACAGCTGCTCCCCGTAGCCGGTGGTGGTAACGCTGGCCAGGGTCATGCCGGGGCAGGCCTCGTACATGCGCACAATGGCGTCCCGCACAAGGGGCACCGGGTTGCCGCTGTTGGGCTGGTAGGTGGTGTTTAAAAGCTCGCCCTCTTCGCTTATCAGCACGGTTTTTACGGTGGTAGAGCCGGCGTCTATGCCAAGGTGGGCCCGGCCGCTGAAGCCCTCCAGCTTGCCCACCGGCACGCTGGCTTTTTCGTGGCGGCGCAAAAAACCGGCGTAATCGGCCTCGCTGGCAAACAGGGGGGCGGTGTGGTCAAAATTGCCCCGGCCGGGGGCATTGGCAAGCTTGTCCTGCAATTCGGGCAGGGTAAACAGCTGCTCGTTACCGTACAGCGCCGCCCCAACAGAAACAAAGTACAGGCTGTTTTCCGGCAAAATACCGGTGGTTTTCAGCACCTTGTCAAAGGCGGTGCGTAGCTCACTTAAAAAGGTAAGGGGGCCGCCCAAATACAAAATATTTCCGGCAATTTGCCGCCCCTGGGCAAGGCCCGCAATGGTTTGGTTTACCACCGAATACAAAATAGAAGCGCTTACATCCTCCACCCGGGCGCCCTGGTTCAAAAGGGGCTGCACGTCGGTTTTGGCAAACACGCCGCAGCGGCTGGCAATGGTGTAAATTTTTTCCTGCTGCTTGGCCTTTTCGTTCAGCTCGCTGGGGGTAATTTTCAGCAGGGTGGCCATTTGGTCTATAAAAGCGCCGGTGCCCCCGGCACAGCTGCCGTTCATGCGCACCTCAATGCCATTGGTTAAAAACAGTATTTTGGCATCCTCGCCGCCCAGCTCAATAATAACGTCCGCCTCGGGCTGCAGCTTTCTGGCCGCCACACGGGTGGCAAAAACCTCCTGCACAAAGGGCACGCCGCAGCCTTCGGCAAGCCCCATACCGGCCGAACCCGAAATAGCCGCGGTAAATTCCTGCTCGCCAAATTTTTCTTCAAGGGCGTGCAGCAGCTCGGCGGCTTTTTCGGTAATGTGGGAAAAATGGCGTTCATAGCTTGTGTGAATAATGTTGTCTTCCTCGTCCAGTACCACGCATTTTATGGTGGTGGAACCTATGTCAAGGCCCAGTTTCATTTCCGGTATCTCCCAATTCCAGTCAAAAATACGGCATTGCATACTGCGGTGGCAATATACACCACACATTAAGTATACAATATTAGTATACTTCAAAGTTTTAGCAAAAATGTGTGAACAATATGTGAATAAAAATTTCTATGGCGCCGCAAAAGTCCGGCGCAAAGCCCTTTTACTATAGCATAAAAAAGCCGAAAAGTATAGTTGCCGCGCGGTGTACAGCCCCCTGCCCCTGTGCTATAATGAAGGCGAACAAATAAAGATATGGCGTTAAAAAATATTTTGGCGCGCGCGGCCCGCCCCGGGGCGGGCCTGCAAAAACCAACGCTCTGCAACAAAATGGGCGTTTTTGCAGGAAAGGGTTACCAATATGTATTACAAAAAGAAAAAAAGAGGCGGTTTTGTTGTGGCCTTAATTGCCCTTGTGGTGGTTTTGCTGCTGGCAGTGGCGTGGCTGGCAAGCAGCCTTCTTGGTTTTGGCGGGGCGTCCTCCTCCTCGCAGCCGGTTTCTTCGGCCCCGGCCCAGGGCGGGGGGCAAAGCGCACCGGCCTCATCCTCTGCCGAAGCGGGGCAAACCGCGTACCAGCCCGCCGCCCTGCCCGAGGAAATGCGCGCCATGTACATTTCCTACCTTGAATGGATGGCCTACGACATTTCTACCGAAACCGCCATGCGCAGCGTGGCCGGGCAAATGTTTGACAATTGCAGCGCCATGGGCCTTGATACCGTTATTGTTATGGTGCGCCCCTTTGGCGACGCCCTGTACAGCAGCAGCCTTTACCCCTGGAGCCACCTTATTACCGGCACCCAGGGGCAAAACCCCGGCTACGACCCGCTGGCTGTGCTGGTGGAGGAGGCCCATGCCCGCGGCCTGCGGCTGGAGGCCTGGCTGAACCCCTACCGCATCAATTTGGAAGCGGTGGGGCCGCAAACCCTTGCGGCCGGCAACCCCGCCGTGCTGCACCCGGAATGGGTGCGCGAAGCGGCCGGGGGCCAGTGGTACGACCCCGGCCTGCCCGAGGTGCGCCAGCTGGTGGCAGACGGCGTAGCCGAAATTGTGCAGAACTACGATGTGGATGGCATTCATTTCGACGATTATTTCTACCCGGTAACAGACGCCTCCTTCGACGCCGAAACCTATGCGGCCTACGGCGGCGGCCAGCCCCTGGCCGACTGGCGCCGCGAAAATGTGAACACCCTGGTGCAGCAGGTGTACAGCGCCATAAAGGCGGCCAAGCCAACCCTGCCCTTTGGCATAAGCCCCCAGGGCAACAACGAGAACAACTACAACAGCCAGTACAGCGATGTAAAGCTGTGGCTGCAGCAGGCGGGCTATGTAGATTATGTAATGCCCCAGCTGTACTGGGGTTTTAACTGGAGCAAAAACGGCAGCACCCGCTACGGCTTTGCCAACATAGCCGCCGAATGGGCCGCCTACCCCAAAACAGAGGCTGTAAAGCTGTACGCTGCCTTGGGCGCTTACCGCATTGGCGGCGGCGACGGGGGCGACAACGACCAAAGCGAGTGGAGCAGCGGCGAAAATTTGGCAAAACAAGTGGCGCACCTGCGGCAGGTACAGGGGTTTTCGGGCTTCTGCTTTTTCCGGTATGAATTTTTGTACAACGGCTCTGAATTGGCCGGGCAGGAGCAAACGGCCTTGGCGGGGCTGCTGCAATAAGCCCGCCCCTGGCTCAGCTGCCGGGGCGGTTTTGGCGGGTGAAAAAAATAAAGAAAAAAAGAGGTGAAAAATGCAAAAAAAACCAAAAATATTCAGCGGGCCGCTGGTGGCCCTTGGCGCCATTTTTCTGCTGGGGGCCGCGCTGGTTATTTGGCCCGAAGCGGTGGTGAGCATTTTTTCTCCCTTAATGGGGCTGGTGCTGGTGGGGGCGGGCGCCCTTACCTTGGGGCACAGCCTTGTGCTGTGGAAACGCCTTGCCCGGCCCTATGGCAGGCTGCTGCAGGGCCTTGTAAACCTGGCGGCAGGCATTATTTTTCTTATTAAAAACGATGTGTCTATGGCCTTTCTTGTGGTGCTGTTTGGGCTGTATATTCTGGCAATGGCCGTGCTGGATTTTGCCGCCGTATGGGCGGCGAAAAAGGCGGGCAAGCGCTGGGCCGACACCCTTGGCGATGGAATTTTTAAACTGGTGCTGGGTGTTCTGCTCTTCTTCGGCCCCTTTTCGGGGCGCAGCCTTTGGCTGCGCATGCTGGGCATTTATTTTGTGGTGGTGGCGGGCAACACCCTGCAATGGCTACTGCGGGAGAGCAAAACCCAGCAGCCGCCGCCCCGGCAAAACACGCCGGAAGGCCCCCACTAAAATAACCCGCTTGCCATCAATATTAAAAGCGGGGTAAAAAGCTTTTAAAATTTTCATGTTTTCTTTTGGGCGGCAGGGGCAAACTGCAAAGGGCGCCGCCTGCCGCTTAAAGAACAAGGCTTTGCCAGCGGCCGCCCCTGGAATATGGGGCGGGTTTGGCAGATATGCCGCCTGGGGTTTGTCCTCTTTGCGCCGCTGCCTTTTTGGCGCATAACAGCAAAGGGCTGCACAGGAATGTACCCGCGCAGCCCTTTTTCTATAAATATTTTTCCCCGGCAGCCTGCCTGCATGGCAGGGCGCCGAATGGCGCGCCCTGTGGCGTTTTGTCAGCGCTCGTCCAGCGGAATGTAGGGCTTGCGCTCGGCCACGCTTTTGTAAGCGGGGCGAATAATTTTGCTGGAGTTTACCAGTTCCTCAATGCGGTGGGCGCTCCAGCCTGCAATGCGGGAAATGGCAAAAATAGGGGTATACAGCTCTACCGGCAAGTTCAGCATGTCGTACACAAAGCCGCTGTAAAAATCGATATTGGCCGAAACGCCCTTGTACATCTTGCGTTCTTTGGCAATTATTTCGGGCGCAAGGCGGGCCACAGCGGCATACAGCTTGTATTCCGCCTCGCGGCCCTTGTCGGCGCTTAGCTGCTGTACAAAGCGTTCAAACACAACGGCCCGCGGGTCGGAAAGCGAGTACACCGCGTGGCCTATGCCGTAAATAAGGCCTGCCTTGTCAAAGGCCTCCTTGTGCAAAAGCTTTTTCAGGTAATCGGCAATCTGGCCTTCGTCCTCCCAATCGCTCACATTTTTTTGCAGGTCGGCCATCATGCGGGTAACCCGAATGTTGGCCCCGCCGTGCTTCGGGCCCTTCAAGCTGCCAAGGGCGGCGGCAATGGCGCTGTAGGTGTCGGTGCCGGAGGAAGACACCACATGCACCGTAAAGGTAGAGTTGTTGCCGCCGCCGTGCTCGGCGTGCAGCACCAGGGCCAAGTCCAGAATGCGGGCTTCCAGCTCGGTATACTGTTGGTCTGGCCGCAAAATGTGCAGAATGTTTTCCGCAATGGAAAGGTTCGGGGCGGGCTGGTGAATAAAAAAACTCTGGTCTTTTTCGTAATGGTTGTAGGCGTGGTAGCCGTACACCGCCAAAAGGGGGAACTGGGCAATCAATTGCAGGCACTGGCGCAAAACGTTGGGAATGGAAACATCGTCGGGCCGCTCGTCGTAATAATACAGCATCAAAACGCTGCGGGCCAGGGTGTTCATCATGTCGTTGCTGGGGGCCTTCATAATAATGTCCCGCACAAACTTGGGCGGCAGCGAGCAATAGTCGTGCAGCAGCTTGAAAAAACCGCCCAGCTCCTCTTTGTTCGGCAAATGGCCGAACAGCAAAAGGTAAATGGTTTCTTCAAAGCCGTAGCGGTTTTCCTTTAAAAACCCGCTCACAATGTCTTCCACGTTAATGCCCTGGTAGTACAGTTCGCCCCGCATGGGCACTTCCACGCCGTCCACTATTTTTTTCGCGGTAACCTGCGAAACGTTGGTAAGCCCCGCCAGCACTCCGTTTCCGTTCAAATCGCGCAGGCCCCGGTTTACCTTATACTCTGTATACAATTCCGACGGAATATTTTGGCTGGCGCACATAGAGGCCAACGTTTCAATTTCGGGCGTTATTGCGGAATAATCCATTTCATTAGGCATGCAAAAATCGTCCTTTCCTGCCAAAAATAAATATTGTATTGGCTGTTGATTGTTTTTTATAGAAATCCTATTATATCATATTTATGAGGTTTACAGGTAAAATAAAAAGGCATTGCAAGGTAATGCACCATACAGGGAGGAAAATAAAATGGAGTACAAATGGATTGATGCCGCGGCGCTTTCTCTGAAAGAGGCAACCAAAGACTATAAAGAGGAGTGGGAGGCCACGCGGTATTTGCTGGCGGGCAAAATGTTCGGCATGCTGGGCACCCATAAAAACGGCAGGCCCATTCTTACCGTAAAGCTGCCCCCGGCCGACGGCCTTGTGCTGCGCCAGAAGTGGCCGGACATTATTCCCGGCTACTACATGAACAAAGACCATTGGAATTCTGTGTACCTGAACGGTGGGGTGCCGCAGGAGCTTACCGTGCAAATGCTGCAAACCTCGTACCGGCTGCTGTTTGAAAGCCTGCCAAAGCGCCTGCAAAAGGAAATAGAGGGGTAATGCGGCGGTTTGCCGCGGCAAAACGCCTTGCGGCAGGCGTGCGGCAAAACCCGAAGCCCTCTTGTTTTGGTGAAAAATACCGGGGCAATACGGCAAAATAAAAAAGCCCGGCCTAGGCCGGGCTTTTTTGCTGCCGCAAACAACGCGGCGGGTTTTACCATAAACCGGCGGGGGCAAACGCCGCCCCCGCGCCGCGCCGCACTTAATACTTAAAGGTGCGGGTTTTGTAGCTGGTGTGCAGCACATGGTGGGCCTTGCCTTCGCCGGGCTCGCCAAGGTACTCTTTGTACGCCTGCTGTACCAGCGGGTTTTCGTGGCTCTTGCGGGCGTTTTTCATGGCGTCCTCGCTGTACAGGGCGTGGGCGCGCAAACCCTTCAGATCTACAAAGTTGCGCACATGGGCCGGCTGGCTTGGCTGGCCGCCCCCGTTGATGCAGCCGCCCGGGCAGGCCATAATTTCTATAATGTGGTAGTTGGCTTCGCCGTTTTTCACGGCCTGCAAAACCTTTTCCACATTGGCCATGCCCGAAACCGAGCACACGCTCACATCCAAATCGCCCACCTTGTAGGTGGCCTCTTTAATGCCCTCGCTGCCGCGAACCTCCATAAAGTCGGGGTTCTTCAAATCTTCGCCGGTAAGGGTAACCACGGCGGTGCGCAAGGCGGCCTCCAAAACACCGCCCGAAGCGCCAAAAATAACCGAGGCGCCGGTAGATTCACCAAGGGCGCTGTCAAAGTCTTCATCGGGCAGGCCCGCAAAATTCAGCCCGGCCCGCTCAATCATCCGGCTCAGCTCCCGGGTGGTAATGGAAATGTCGTTGTCCGGCATGCCTTCCCCGGCGGCAGACATATCGTACCGGTCCAGCTCGAATTTTTTGGCGGTGCAGGGCATAATGCTAACCACCACAATGTTTTCGGGGTCTATGCCGTTTTTCTCGGCCCAGTAGGTTTTAATCAAAGCGCCCAGCATGCCCTGGGGGCTTTTGCAGGAGGAAATATTGTCAAACATGTCGGGGTGGTACATTTCGCAGTATTTGCTCCAGCCCGGGCAGCAGGAGGTAAGCAGCGGCAGGGTGCCGCCGTTTTTCACCCGCTCTACAAATTCGTGGGCCTCTTCAATAATGGTAAAGTCGGCGCCGGTGTCGGTGTCAAATACAAAGTCAAAGCCAAGGCGCCGCAGGGCCGCCGCCATTTTGCCCTCTACATTGGTGCCAATGGGCAGGCCAAAGGCTTCGCCCAAAGTGGCCCGAATGGAAGGGGCGGTGTGCACCACCACGGTTTTAGTGGGGTCGGCAATGGCCTCCCGCACCCGTGCGGTGTCGTCTTTTTCAACCAAAGCGCCGGTGGGGCAGTTCACAATGCACTGCCCGCAGGAAATGCAGGCGGTTTCGCTCAAAGGCGCCTCAAAGGCGCAGGCAATGTGGGTTTCAAAACCGCGCTCCGACGGGTTGATAACCCCCACGTACTGGTTTTGGCAGGCGGCCACGCAGCGGCGGCACAAAATGCACTTGTTGTTGTCGCGCACCAGGTGCAGGGTAGAGGTTTCCAGCTCGTACCGGGGGCGGCTGCCAATAAACCGCATGCCGTTTACGCCGTAGTCGCGGCACAGCTTTTGCAGCTCGCAGTTGGTGCTGCGCACGCAGGAAAGGCAGTTCTGGTCGTGGGTGGAAAGCAGCAGCTCCAAATTGGTTTTGCGGGAGCTCAGCACCTTGGGCGAGTTGGTGGTAATTTCCATTCCTGCGTTTACCGGGTATACGCAGGCGGTTACCAGGCTTCTGGCGCCCTTTACCTCTACCACGCACATGCGGCAGGCCGCAATGTGGTTGGTTTCGCGCATCCAGCACAGGGTGGGAATGTCAATGCCAACCTGGTGGCAGGCGTCCAGCACGGTAAGGCCCGCATCCACCTGGTAGTCAACATTATTAATTTTAATTGTTACTTTATCCATGTTTTTATCCTCCCTTACCCTTTGCTGATGGCGCCGAATTTGCATTTTTCCATGCAGGCGCCGCATTTGATGCACTTGGCGGTGTCAATTGAATGGGTTTTCTTTACTTCGCCGCTGATGCATCCAACAGGGCAAACGCGGGCGCACAAAGTACAGCCAATGCACTTTTCGGGGTTGATGCTGTAAGAAAGCAGGGCCTTGCAAACCCCGGCGGGGCAGCGTTTGTGCACAATGTGCTCTATGTATTCATCTTTAAAATAACGCATGGTGGAGAGCACGGGGTTCGGGGCGGTTTGCCCAAGCCCGCACAGGCTGTTTTCTTTAATAAAGGCCGCCAGCTCTTCAATTTTATCCAGGTCCTCCATGGTGGCCTTGCCCTCGGTAATTTTGTCCAGCAATTCCAAAAGGCGCTTGTTGCCCACGCGGCAGGGGGTACATTTGCCGCAGCTTTCCTCTACGGTAAAGTCCAGAAAGAACTTGGCAATATCCACCATGCAGGTGGTGTCATCCATAACAATCAGCCCGCCGCTGCCCATCATCGAGCCAATGGCAAGCAGGTTGTCGTAGTCTATGGAGGTGTCAATCAGGCTGGCGGGAATACAGCCGCCCGAAGGGCCGCCGGTTTGCGCCGCCTTAAAGGAATGCCCACCGGGAATGCCGCCCCCAATTTCCTCTACAATTTCCCGCAGGGTGGTGCCCATGGGCACTTCCACAAGGCCGGTGTGCTTAATTTTGCCGCCCAGGGCGAACACCTTGGTGCCCTTGCTTTTTTCGGTGCCGATGGATTTAAACCATTCCGCGCCCTGCAAAACAATGCGGGGTACGTTGGCGTAGGTTTCCACGTTGTTCAAAATGGTGGGTTTGCCAAACAGCCCCTTTACCGCGGGGAAGGGCGGGCGGGCGCGGGGCTCGCCACGGCTGCCCTCAATCGAGGTCATCAGCGCGGTTTCTTCGCCGCACACAAAAGCGCCGGCCCCCAGCTTAATATCAATGTCAAAGGTAAACCCGGTGTCAAAAATATTTTCGCCCAGCAGGCCGTATTCACGGGCCTGCTCAATGGCAATGGAAAGGCGTTCCACCGCAATGGGGTATTCGGCGCGCACGTACACATACCCCTTTGAAGCGCCAATGGCATAGGCCGCAATGGCCATGGCCTCAATTACCACATGGGGGTCGCCCTCCAGAATGGAGCGGTCCATAAAAGCGCCTGGGTCGCCCTCGTCGGCGTTGCAGCAAACATATTTCTGGTCGGCGGCGTTGCCCGCGGCAAATTTCCATTTCAGCCCAGTGGGAAAGCCCGCCCCGCCGCGGCCGCGCAGGCCGGAATCCAGAACGGTGGCAATTACCTCGTCCGGGGTCATTTCGGTAAGCGCCTTGCCCAGCGCCTGGTAGCCGTCGAAGCCGATATACTCGTCAATGTTTTCGGGGTTAATAACACCGCAGTTGCGCAAAGCAATGCGCATTTGCTTTTTATAAAAGCTGGTTTCATCAAGGCTTTTAACGGTGTTGTCCTCGTTCACGGTTTCATCATACAAAAGGCGGGTAACGGGGCGCCCCTTTAAAAGGTGCTCGGTTACAATTTCAGGCACGTCTTCTGCTTTTACCATGCTGTAAAAGGCAGCTTCGGGGTATACAACAACAATGGGGCCAAGGGCGCAAAGGCCAAAGCACCCGGTGCGAATTACCCGCACCTCTTTATCCAGGCCATTTTTGGCCACTTCTTTTTCAAAAGCATCGGCCACAGGGCCGGAGCCGGAAGAGGAACAACCGGTGCCGGCGCAAACCATAACATGGCTTCTGTACATAGGTATGTCCTCCTTTTTATTCCCGGGTAGCAGCCCCGATGGTGTATTCTGTAACAGGCTTGCCGCCCACAAGGTGCTCGGCAACAACGCGCTGCGCTTTCTCCGGCGTCATGTGCACATAGGTAACCTTTTCCTCGCCCGGGCGGTATACCTCCACCACCGGCTCAAACTGGCAAATGCCAATACAGCCGGTTTGGGTTACCAGGGTGTCCTCAATATTGCGGCGGGCCACTTCTTCGGTAAAAGCGTTTAAAACGGGGCGCGCGCCGGCGGCAATGCCGCAGGTGGCCATACCCACAACCACACGCACCGAATCGTGCGCAGCTTCGCGGGTGTTTACGGTTTGTTTCATCTTGTCGCGTATAGCGGCAAGCTCCTGCAAACTTTTCATGCTGTTTGTCTCCCTTTCCTTAAAGCAAACTATACGGTCTCTTCCGGTTTGGCAATGGCCTGCATGTGCTCGGCAATATATTCCCGCACAAAAACAGCCACCGCCGGCTCACTCAGCGGCACGCCGCCAAGAATCTCCCTTGCTTCGCGGGTGTCAAAGGCAAATTCCTCTGCATCCCGCCGGAACGTATACACAAAATCAATGGCCGGGTTGCACTGCACAAGGGCCGCCAGGGTGGCGGCCATGTCCCCCAGGGGCATTAAATCTATGTGCCCAAGGGCAAAGGTGGCCGTAACCACGGTACCCCGGCCTTCTTCACTGTGTATGGTAAGGCTGCCGCCCGCCATCTCGGCGGCCATTTTTAAAAAGGGCAGCCCAAGCCCCACCTTGCGGGTGGTGCGGGTGGTACAAAAAGGGTCGGTAACCCGCTGCACCATTTCGGGGCTCATTCCCTTTCCGTTGTCGGCAATCACAAGGGTTTGCAGGGCTTTTTCAGTATCCTGAACAAGGCGTATTTCTATCAGGCCTGCACCGGCGCGAACAGAATTTTCGGCAATGTCCAAAATATTCATGGAAAGTTCCTGCATCCCATACCCTCCTTTGCGGGGCCAATGCGGTTCAAGGCGCCGCGGGCCGTTGCCCGGCCCCCGCTGCAAAAAGCCATGGGCCCAAGCAGGGTTTAGTACTTTGCCAGCATGGCGTCAATTTCTTTGTCATCGCCTGCCAGGCGGCCATATACGTCGTCGTTAATGGTTAGCACCGGGGCAAGGCCGCAGGCACCAATGCAGCGGCAGGCGTCCAGGCTGAACTTGCCGTCGGGGGTGCATTCCCCGCCCTTAATGCCAAGCTTGGCCTCCAGCTTTTCAAACAGCTTGCCGCTGCCCTTTACATAGCAGGCGGTGCCAAGGCAAACATTGATGCGGTACTGCCCCTTTGGCGCAAGGGAAAACTGCGAATAAAAGGTAGAAATGCCGTAAATTTCGGCCAAAGGCTTTTGCAGGGCCTCTGCCACCATTTTCTGCACCTCAATGGGCAGGTAGCCGTAAATTTCCTGCGCTTTTTGCAGCGCGGGCATGGCGGCGCCCGGTTTGTCTTTGTTCTCAGCAAGCCAGGCGTTCAGCTCCCGCTGCTGAGACTCTGTGCCCTGAAAAGGCACGGTGGAAATGCGCTTCATAGTATAACCCTCCCGTTTTATGTGCAGATTGCCCAAACCCCATTTTGCCGTTTTTCAAAAAAAAACAGGCACAAACCCTGTGCCGGCGGCGTTTGAACCGCCGCAAAAAGAAAATAACCTGTTCATGTGAAAAACTGCAAAAAAACTGAATGGAACAACCCGCAAACAGCATTGTTAAAGGTTTGACAATGCCCATACACGATATATTATATCTTACAACGTCCATAAACACAACACGATTGTTTAAAAAATGTATATACTTTTATTCCGGGCCTTCAGCCGTGTTTTTCTTTACTCTTTTGTACATTTACAATATAATATAAAATAGAAAAATGGTATGTTTTGTTATTGTTTTATAATTTGCAATTTATTTTCAGAAAAACCCTGCAATTTGCGCAACAAAAATGCAGGGGCGGGGCAAAGTTGTGGAATGCTTTGGGCAAAATGCCGGTACGCTGCCCGCCGGCCCGCTTGCAGGGGCATACCAAGGCGGCAGGCCAACAAGAATCGGGAGGAAATGTATGACAATTCAAGAGATAGCACAGGCCCTGAACGCCGAACTGCTTACCCAGGAGGCCGACCTTGCAAAAGAGGTGCACACCGCCTGCGGCAGCGATATGATGAGCGACGTGCTTGCCTATGTGAAAGACCAGGCGGTGTTGGTTACCGGGCTGAACAACCGGCAGGTGGTGCACACCGCCAGTATGATGGACATGGTGTGCATTGTATTTGTGCGGGGCAAAAAGCCGGAGCCCGCCATTATTGAGCTTGCCAGCCAGTGCGGCATTGCCGTTTTGGCCACCGCCCTGCCCATGTTCCCGGCTTGCGGCATTTTATACGAAAAAGGGCTGCGGGGCGGCTGAAAACAGGGGCGAACCCCCTTAAATATCCCATGAAAGGCGCTTGCCAGGGCCTTTCCCCTGGGCCCCCAAGGAGTGTTACGGTTGGCAGAAATTCATTTGAGCTACGATGTACCCGGCGATGACTTTACCCGTGCGGGCGAAGCCAGCGCCGATTTGAAGGCCCGCCTTAAAAAACTGGGCCTTTCCCCCGAGCTTGTGCGCAAGGTAGCTATTTCGCTGTACGAGGGGGAAATAAACCTTGCCATTCATGCGGGCGGCGGGCATATTGAGGTGGAGGTAGGGCCCGAGTGCGTGGATATGGTGATTACCGATGAGGGCCCCGGCATTGCGGATGTGGGCCTTGCCATGCAGGAGGGGTGGAGCACCGCCCCCGACGAGGTGCGCAGCCTTGGCTTTGGGGCGGGTATGGGCCTGCCCAATATGAAAAAGTACTCTGACGAGTTCGACATACAGTCTGCCGTGGGGGTGGGCACCACCGTGCGCATGAAGGTGTGCCGCTAAACCGGCCCGCCGTTGGGGCAAGCGGCGCTTCCCGCTTCGGCTTTTCCGGTTTGCGGCGCGCTTTTGCGTTTTTGGCGCCGGGCGCTTTGCACCGCCCGTTGCGGCAGGGCCTGTATTCTGCGCCGCAGCCCGCAAAAGCGGCCCCGGCATAAAGGGGCCGGTTCCGGCTTTGCCAAAGCGGCAGGGGAAATTCCCGCCAAATACCACCAAGCCGCCGCTGCCAAACGCCGCCGTGCCAAATGCGTTAAATGCGCCAAAACACCAAAGTGAAAAGGAGGTCTGCCGCCATGGCGGAATTTTTTCATTCCGTTACCCTCGACAGGGAAAAGTGCAAGGGCTGCATCAACTGCATCAAACGCTGCCCCACCCAGGCAATTCGGGTACGGGACGGCAAGGCCTCCATTATTACCGAGCGTTGCATCGACTGCGGCGAGTGCATTCGCATTTGCCCCCACCATGCAAAGCGGGCCATTTACGACCCGCCTTCGGTTATAGAAAGCTACCCTTACCCCATTGCGCTGGTGCCCCCCAGCCTGTACGGCCAGTTCAATAACATGGCCGAAACCGAAATTGTGCTGTCTGCCTTAAAGGAGATAGGCTTTAAGGCGGTGTTCGACGTGGGCCGCGCGGCAGAGCTGGTAAGCGACGCCACCCGCCGCCTGCTGGCCCAGAAGGTTCTGCCCGCCCCGGTGGTTTCCACCGCCTGCCCGGCGGTGCTGCGGCTTATTCGGGTGCGGTTTCCCCACCTTATCGGCCATTTGCTGCCGCTGCTGGCGCCGGTAGAGTTGGCGGCCCGCCTGGCCCGGCAGGAGGCCCTTGCCGCCGGGGTTCCAAAAGAAGAGATTGGCTGTGTGTTTATTACGCCCTGCCCCGCCAAGGTAACCGCCATGCGCATGCCCATTGGTTCAGAGCGCAGCGAAATAGACGCCGCGGTGGCCGTAAAGGAAATTTACCCCCTGTTGCTGGGGGCTATGAAGCAGGAGGCCTCCACCGAAAAGCCCCAAACCGGCCGCATTGGCCTTGGCTGGGGCGAGTCGGGCGGGGAGGCCACCGGCCTTGTTACCACCGATGAATACCTGGCGGCCGACGGCATTGAAAATGTTATTAAGGTGTTGGAGGATTTGGAGGACGAAAAATACCACAACCTCGACTTTGTGGAGCTGGACGCCTGCGCCGGGGGCTGTGTGGGCGGGGTTTTGCAGGTGGAAAACCCCTATATTGCCAAGGCCAAAATTAAAAAGCTGCGGCGGTATATGCCGGTAAGCCTGAACCACCTTGGGGCGGAAATTCCCGCCACAATGCAGTGGGACACCGGCCTTGAATACCAGCCGGTAATGGAGCTGGGCAGCACCACGCAGGAAAGCTTCCGCAATTACGAAAAGCGGGAGGAAATTATGGAAAAGCTGCCCGGGCTGGACTGCGGCAGCTGCGGGGCCCCCACCTGCGAGGCGTTTGCCGAAGACGTGGTGAAGGGCTTTTCTTACCTGAAAGACTGTACGGTGTTGATGCGCCGCCGCATGGACGCCGTGCTGCAGGCCATTGAACTGGGAGAGGCGGGCCCTGCGGGCGCGCCGAAAAATGAAGAGAAGGGATGAGGCGGTATGACGGTTCTGGAAATAGCGGCCCTGCCGGAATTTGAAGCGGCGGTGCTGCAAGAGGGCGAAAAGGAAATAACCGCCCTCTACTGCGCCGACCTGCTGAGCTGGGCCATGGGCCGCGCCCCCGCGGGCTGCGCCTGGTGTACCATCATGGGCAACGCAAATGCCGTTGCGGTGGCAATGCTGGCGGAGGTGGCGGTGATTGTACTGTGCGAAAATGCGGCGCTGGACGAGGCTGCCGCTGCAAAAGCGGCGGGGCAGGGTGTGAATATTGTAAAAACGGGCCTGCCTGCCTTTGAGGCCGCTTTGCTGCTGGCGCGCAAGGCGGGGCTGTATGGCCTGTAAAAGCTGCGGCGCGGGAAAAGAGAGGGAGACAAAAAATGACCTATGACCTTCACATCCACTCCTGCCTTTCGCCCTGCGCCGAAGACGATATGACCCCCGCCAACATTGCGGGCTTTGCAAAGCTGAACGGCATTGAGTTGATTGCCGTAACCGACCACAACGCCGCCGACAACCTGCCCGCGGTGCAAACAGCCTGCAAGGCCTACGGGGTAAAGCTGCTGCCGGGCATAGAGGCAACAACAGCGGAAGAAATTCATATTCTTACCTATTTTGCCACCGTGGAAAAGGCCCTGCAAATGAGCGGGCTGTTGTATGCGCACCTGCCGAACATCCCCTGCGACCACAAAATTTGGGGCCGCCAGCTGGTAATGGATGAGGACGACCATATTCTGGAGGAAAAGCAGAAGCTTTTGAGCGCGGCAACCTCCCTTACCATTTATGAGGTGGCGCAGGCGTGCGCCGCTTTGGGGGGAATTGCCGTGCCGGCCCATGTGGACAAAGAAACAACCTCCCTGCTGTCGGTGCTTGGCTTTGCCCCCGATGACCTTCCCTTTGAGGCCTATGAGGTAAAACGGCCCGAGCACGCGCTGCCAAAACTGCTGCAAACCGGGCGGCTGCCCGCGGGCTGCGCGGTGCTTACCTCCTCAGACGCCCACTGCCTTGCCGACATTGCCGAATACCCCCGCGCGCGTGCCGAAAGCAGCGCGCTGTGGCGGCTTATAAACCAATAAAAAAAGGGCAAGCCTGGGCTTGCCCTTTTTCGTTTAAAAAATATTCAATTCGGTGCCCGCCGGTGCCAAAACGGCGCCTTAGGCGTTGCCTATGTAAACCGCCCGGCCGCCAAAGGCGGTGAACAGCTCCATAAAAAGCTCGCGCTCAATGGTTTCCTCCCGGCCAAGGGGGTCGCTCAGCAAAAACTCGGTTTCGGTGTAGCCCCGCAGCACCAGCACATGCAGGTTTGTGTAGGGAATGTATACGGTTTCGGTGCCGCGCAAATACCATGAAAAGTTGGAGCTGGTATAAGGCGGTTTGTTGTCGATGGATTTCCACACAATGACGGGAAAGCCCTTGTCCAGGGTGTTCAGCAAATCTTCCTCGCTGGCGCCATACAGCGAAGTTGCCCTGCGGGTGCTTTGGGTGTCGGCCAAAAACAGGTTGGCCGCGTTTGCCACCGGCTTTTCAAAACAGTAAAACCCAAGACTGGAGGCCGGGTTGCCCGCATAGGCAATTTCGGGGTTGGGGGCGTACAAATAGCCGTCCTCCCAGGTGAAGGGGTCGTTTTCAAGGTATTCGTAGGCAATGGTTTCCTTGTCCACGTCAAACCAAAGGTACTGTAAAACAATGGCAAGCGAGGTTGCCTCGCACCCATTGGGAAATTCGGGGTACTGCAAAATGGCCTCCACCATAAGCTCGGCGCCCAGGTGCAGCGAAAAATCCTCCTCCGGCAGCACGGCCTCTTCAGCAGGCGCGGGAAGCTCCTCCTGCTGTGCGGCGCTGCTGCTTTCGGAAAGTTCGGCCCCGGCGGCAGACACGGCCAGGTCGTTCTCTGCGCCCAGCGCCGCAAAAAAGAACAAAAGCAAAACAAAGCAAAGGCAAAGCAAAATGGCATACAACCGCTTTTGCAAAAGGCTTTTCAAAAAATTCAAAAGCAAACACCGCCCGTTTGGTTTTGGCTGAGCCGCAGGGGCAAACAAATACAACACTGCGGCAATTGTGTTAAAACAAGCTAAAACACCTTGTTAACCACAGTATACCATAAAATAAACGAGGGTAAGTGAGCAATGGGTGAAGAGCCCCTGTTTTTTGGCAAAGAAAAAAGCCCTCCGCCAAAAAAAGAGGGTTTTTTGCAAGCAGGGTGGGCTAACCAAGCAAATGTTCAATAAAAATTTTTATGCCAATGCCCGCCAGCAGGCTGCCGCCGCATATTTGCGCCCAATTGCCCAGCAAGGCCCCAAAGCGCCGCCCAAGCGAGCAGCCCAGCAGGCAGCAGAGAAAGGTTACCGCGGCTATCAGGGCGGAGGAAGTCCACACATTCACGGCCAGCGCCGCAAAGCTAATGCCTACGGCCAGCGCGTCCACACTGGTGGCAAAGGCCTGCACCATCATGGTTTTAAAGGAAAAAGTTTGGCCCAGCGGGCAGCCGTCGGGGTCGCGCAGCGAACGAATGCCCTCCACCAGCATTTTGCCGCCGATAAAACCCAGCAGGCCAAGCGCAACCCAGTGGTCGATGGCGGTAATAAAATCGCTGAACAGCCGCCCCGCAAAAAAACCGAGAATGGGCATAACGCCCTGGAATGCGCCAAAAGCGGCGGAGTTGGCAACCGCCTGGCGGCGGCCCAAAGAATAACACATGGCGTTGGAAATAGAGACGGCAAAGGCATCCATGGAAAGGGCAAGGGCGAGAAGCAGAAGCTCAAACAGGTTCATACAAAAGTTTCCTCCCGGCGTATATTGTGGCGCCAAGCCGGGCAAACAAGCACAAAAAAAGGCCCATGCACGGCGGCTACCATGCATGAGTCTTGTTTTCAGGCAAATAAACATACCCTTCGCCAGGCCAGGTGCAAAGTCTTTCCCGAAACCGCACCATTGTGTTGACACTGGCACACCGCCCATATACCGGGGCGGCGCAAACTACTCCCTCATGAATTAAGCACAAGCATACTATAAAACCGGCCCAAAAGCAAGTACGTTTATGTAAACAGGCCCATGCCGGGGCGTGTTTTTGGCCACTTCGGCCAGTTTTTTGGTTTTTTGTAAAGCGCGGGCAGGCGGGCCGCATTGGTTTTTACACAAGAATGTGCTATACTGTTTTGTAGAAAAAAGGCAATTTGCCCGTGGTTTGCGCCGCGGGATGCAAATAAAAAAGGCAGGGGCCCCGCCGCACAATAAAACGTTGAGCCGCCCTTCAAGGGGTGGGTTCAAGCGGCCGCGGCCATGCCGGAAAATGGAATGAAACAGTTTATTTATGGAGTTTAAACAGCTTACCCTTATTGAACCGCTGCTGAAAGCGGTAGACCAGGCGGGCTATGTACAGCCGAGCCCAATACAACAAAAGGCAATCCCTTCGGTGCTGGCCGGCAGGGACTTGTTGGCCTGCGCCCAAACCGGCACCGGCAAAACGGCGGCCTTTGCGCTGCCAATTTTGCAGCTGCTTTCGGCAGCGCCCGCCGCTGCAAAAAACCGGCCCATTCGCACCCTGGTGCTAACCCCCACAAGAGAACTGGCCCTGCAAATAGAAGAAAGCTTTAAAAGCTACGGCAAATTTTTGCCGCTTCGCGCAACGGTAATTTTTGGCGGGGTGGGGCAAAACCCGCAGGTTGCCGCGCTTCGCAAAGGGGTGGATGTTCTGGTGGCAACCCCCGGCCGCCTGAACGATTTAATTGGCCAGGGCTACATCGACCTTTCCAAGGTGGAAATTTTTGTGCTGGACGAGGCCGACCGCATGCTGGACATGGGCTTTGTGCACGATGTAAAAAAAGTGCTGAAGCTGCTGCCCCAGCAAAAGCAGACGCTGCTTTTTTCGGCCACCATGCCCCCGGAAATTGTGCAGCTGGCGAACGGGCTTTTGCACAACCCGGCCAAGGTTTTTGTTACCCCTGTTTCCAGCACGGTAGATACCATACAGCAAAAGCTGTATAAGGTAGACAAGGCCAACAAGCGCTTTTTGCTTGCCGGCCTGCTGAAAGAGCCGGCGTTTGGCAGCACCCTTGTGTTCACCCGCACCAAGCACGGGGCCGACAGGGTGGTGCGCGAGCTTGCCCGCGAGGGGGTAAAGGCCATGGCCATTCACGGCAACAAAAGCCAAAATGCCCGCCAGGCCGCCCTTGGGCAATTGAAAGACGGCAGCATTAAGGTGCTGGTTGCCACCGATATAGCCGCCCGGGGCCTGGATATTAACGAGCTTTCCCATGTGGTGAACTACGATTTGCCCAATATACCCGAAACCTATGTGCACCGCATTGGCCGCACCGGCCGGGCGGGGCACGGCGGCGTGGCCATCAGTTTTTGCTGCTTTGATGAACTGGAATATCTGGCCGACATTGAAAAGCTGATTGGCTTTGCCGTGCCGGAGGAAACCGGCCACCAATGGCCCATGCAGCTGCTGCAAAAAACAGAGAAAACCCCCAATGGCGGGCAGCGCCAGGCGGCGGCCGGGCAGCAGCCCAAAGGCCGGGCCCCAATAAAAGAGGAAAAAAAGCCAAAAGTGGAAAAAGAAAAGAACGGAAGAACCAAACAAGCGCAAAAAAAAGAGGGAACGGCCGGGGCAAAACCCGCCGCGCCGCAAAAGCAAAAAGCACAGGCGCCCTCTTCGGATAAAAAACGGGGCAAAGAACAGCCTCCTCAAAAAAACACCCCTCAAAACAAGAAAAAAAGCTTTGGCCGGGGCCCCCGCGAGGCGGAAAACCCCTACGAAAACCGAACCGGCGGCGGGGCCATTATAACCCGGCGGCCGGTGTGGGCCAGCGCTGAAAATGAGGCGGAGAAAACAGAGCAGGCTGCCCCTTTGCAGAAAGGAGAGGAAAACACAGTGGGTAAAAATAACCGAAGCCGGGGCGGCAAAAACCATGCCAACCGCGGCAAAAAGCCCGTTTCTGCCCAGCCACAAGCAGAAAAAGCCCCGGAAATACCGAAAAAAAACGGCGTTTATAATTTTACCGAGGAAGAGCTGGCCGAAGATAAGGGCTTGCAGGTAATTAGCCGTGCCGACGGAGAAACCAAGTATTCCAGCTTTGAAGAGTTTTTGAAAAACCATTGAGCAATATGCCGCGCCCCGGTATTGCCGTTTGTGCTGCCCTGCGGCGCGTTTGCGCGCTGGCGGCAAAGGCAGGCCCACGGGTGCGCACAACCTTTACAGAGAGAAGCAATGGCCGTACGGCCATACAATAAAAAT
>JBKEBR010000015.1:0-1671 GCA_047973285.1 Oscillospiraceae bacterium
TCCCGGTACAGCTGCCGAATGGCGGTGTTGGTTTCGGGGCAAATGCCAAAGTCATCGGCATTGATAATTACAAAACGTTGCTTGCTTTTCATTCCGGCGCCGCTTCCTCTTCTGCGGGGGCCTGCCGCATATTTTTAAAATTCATAAAGCGGGAGGAAATGCAGCTTAAAATCATTAGCACAAGGGGGGCAATAACCAGCAAAAACCTTGCCGCGCTGCCGGGGTTCGGGCCCGGCACATCGCCGCTTTCAAAACCGTACAAAGCGTGAATCAACAAAAATGCAAGGCTTACAAAAAAGCCGTTCAGCCGGTTCATAAAGCCCATGGCGCTGGAGTAAATGCCTTCGCGGCGCAGGCCGGTGCGGGCGGTGTCGTCATCCATAATTTTGGCGCCAATTAAATCCATGGTGGCCATGGCGCCCGCTATGCCAAAGCCCACCAGGCTGCTGAACACAATGGCCATAACCAGCGAGTTTGCAAAGTACAGCGGAATAAAGGCAAGCGCCATAAAAATAAGCGCCCCCCGCCAGGTTGGCAAAAGGGTAAACTTTTTTACCAGCTTTGCCCACACCATTACGCCAATAATGGCCACCAAAAGCACAGTGCCCAAAAGAATGCTGGTGGCGCTGTTTCCAACCTGCAGGGTATATTTGACAAAAAACGGCACGGCAGACATTACCAATGACATGGCGGCGCTGTAAAAAGCGTTGGTAAGCCCGAAAACCCAGAATTTGGGGTTTGTAAGCAAATCCCGTATGGTGGAAAGAAGCCGGGGTTTTTCCAGTTCCTCCGGGTGCGGGTTTTCTTTGCAGCCCACGGCGCAATAGCAAATTACGGCAACGGCCAATATGCCGTAAATAAGCGCTGTTTTGGAGTAGCCAATGCTTTGGGTTACCAGCGGGGTGAGCGCAATGCTGATGACCATGGCCACCAGCTGGAAGGCCTGGCGCAGCGCGTTGGTAACCGCCCGTTTCTCATCGCTTTTATACAGCTCGGGGAAAAGCGCACCGTAATTCGCATTCACCAACGAATCCAGCGTGCCGGTTAAAATATACATCAGCAAAAAATACCCGAACAGCGAGTTGCCGGCGAGAAAGCCGGGCACATTGAAAAAAGAAATAAAGCAAAGGGCAAGCAGCGGCGCGCCAATTAACAGCCAGGGGCGCCGGCGGCCCCACCGGGTTCTCGTTCTGTCCGACAAAAAGCCGTATATCGGGTTGTCAATGGCATCTACAAAGGTATAAATAAAAACAACAAGCGAAAATTGGCGGGTGGTAATTCCAAGGGAATCCACATAAAAAATGGCGGCGTAGGTTTTGAACATGTTGATGGGAATGGAGGTGCCAAACATGCCAATGGCATAGCGCAAAGGGTGGGTGGTTTGTTTTAAATTTTTCATGGCACGGTATTCTCCTTTTCAGCGGTGTTTTATACGGCTTGCGCCTTAGATAAAAACGGGAATATCTTACGGTTCAAGGTACAGCGGGTTTGAAAGCAGCACCGGCCCCAAAAACTGCGAGTAGGGCGCACGGTATATTTCCACGCGGCAGTAGGCCGCGCCTTCCACCTCTTTTTCCAAAAGGCATTGCTCCATGTTGTTCTCGCAGGGAATCACTTCGCGCCCCAGCCGGGTAATAAAATGAACCGAATCACCCGCGCGCAGGTTTGTAA
>JBKEBR010000016.1:0-5790 GCA_047973285.1 Oscillospiraceae bacterium
GCAGCAGAGAAGATATGCTGTTGTAGTGCTTACTCATTTTATCACAATCTTTCCAAGGTTACCACAAAAAAACCGTCCAAACCCGTAAATTGGGGCAAAATTGTTACCATTTTTTCATCTTCCTGCGCCCCTTTTACCGTTACCGGCGGCGAAACCACCTTGAATGCAGGGTTATTTTGCAAAAATTGCCGCACCACTTCGGTGTTTTCCTGCGGGCGCACGGTACAGGTGGAATACACAAGGCGCCCGCCCCGCTTAACATAACGCGAAGCGGTGGCCAAAATTTTCGATTGCAGCGGCGGCAGGGTGCCAAAATTTTCGCCGCTTGCATAGCGTAGGTCGGGCTTTGAGGCAAGCACCCCAAGCCCCGAGCAGGGCACGTCGCACAGCACGGCCGTTTGGCCCTCAAGCGCCGCCGAATACACAGAGGCGTCGTTTTGCAAAACCTGCACCCCAGCAATGCCCAGCCGCTGCAGGGTTTCGGTAATAAGCGGCAGGCGGTGTAGGCGTACATCGCAGGCGGTAAGGGCTTGCCCGCCCCCCAGGTACTGGGCCAGGGTGGCCGCTTTGCCCCCCGGGGCGGCGCAAAGGTCCAGCGTTTTGCCGCCGGGCGCAAGGCAGGCGCAGGCAAACTGCGAGGCCTCGCCCTGCACATGGTACAGGCCCTGTTCAAAAAGGCTTTCCCCCGCCACCCCGCCGGGAAGCCGGGTGTACAGGCAGCCGGGCAGGGCGCCGGGCCATACCTCGGCCCCTTTTTCCCGCAGCAGGCGGGCAAGCTCCTGTTCGGTGGTTTTTAGGGTGTTCACCCGCAGGCAAAGGGCCGGGCGGGAAAAAGACGCTTTTAAAAACGCTTCATAGCTTTGGGGCATGGCCTGCATAAGGGCCGCGGCCACCGCCGCCGAAACCGAATACACCACCTGCATACGCTCCAGCTCAGAGGCGAAAGAAAGTTCTTCGGGGTTTGCGTGCTGCGCCTTGCGCAGCACGGCATTAACAAAACCCGCCGCGCTTGCCTTTTTAAAGGCGCGGGCGAGCTTTACGGCCTCATCTACCGCGGCCCTTGCGGGCACCTGCATATACAGCATTTGGTACAGGCCGGTTTCCAAAATGGCCCGCACCTCTGTGTCCAGCTTGGCAAGCGGCTGTTTGCTGTAGGGCTGCAACAGGGCCTGCAGGGTAACAAGGCGTTCTGCCGTGCCATAAAACAGGGCATTGGCAAAGGCCTTTTGCGCGGGCGAAAGCCCCGCTGAAACCGTGGTTTTAGAGGTGAGGTTGGCCCAGCCCCCGCGGTGCAGGCGTACAATGCCCGCAGCGGCGGCATAACGAGATTTGTCCATGGGCTAGTTCCGGCGCCTTCCCGCAAGGGTAAGGTAGTACAAAAGCTGCAAAATGCTGGTAAGCAGCGCCGCCACATAGGTGAGGGCGGCCGCGCTGAGCACCTTGCGCACCCCTTTGCTTTCGTCTGCCGTTACCATGTTGCTGGCGTCGAGGGTTTTAATGGCGCGGGCAGAGGCGTTAAACTCTACCGGCAGGGTAACCAGCTGGAACAGCACCACCAAACTGAACAGGGCAATGCCAAGGTATACAAGGCTGGAAAAGGAAAGGATAAAGCCCAGAAAAATAAGCGGAACCGACAGCGAGGAGCCAATGTTGCACACCGGAACAATGCTGGTGCGAATGCGGATGGGTACATACCCCACGCTGTACTGAATGGCATGGCCGCATTCGTGGGCGGCCACCCCCACCGCGCCCGCCGTGGCATTGCCGTAGGTGGCGTCGGAAAGGCGCACCACCTTGGTTTTTGGGTCGAAATGGTCGGTGAGGTTGCCGGATACCCGCTCTACCGCCACATCGTACAGGCCGTTCATATCCAGAATGGTGCGGGCGGCCTGCGCCCCGGTAATACCCTGGCGGGTGGGGTAACGGTTGTATTTTGAAAAGGTGCTTTTTACTTTAAACTGTGCCCAAAGCGACAACAGTAGGCCGGGAATAATAAACAGAAAATAGGTATAATTTAAGTACATGGCTGTATGCCTCCTTTTGGGGAAATAGGTTCAAACAATAAAGCCGCCGGGGGTGAAGCGGCGCCCCGCGGCCCATTCCTGCCCCAGCATGGGGCGGCTGCCCTGGGGCACAAGGTTTTCCAGCACAAGGGCGCCGGTGCCGCAGGCTATGGTAAGCGGGTTCAGCAAAAGAATTTCGCCCGGTTTGCCCGCAAGGTTGTGTTCAAGCCGGGTGCGCAGCAGCTTAACCCGAAGGCCGCCGTGCCAAAACCAGGCGAGCGGCCAGGGGTTGCAGCCCCGCACAAGGTTGTGCAGCTGCCCTGCCGGGCGGGTAAAATCCACAAAGGCCATTTCTTTGGTAAGGGGTGGCGCAAAGCTTGCTTCGCCCTGCTGCGGGGCCGCCGCAAGGCCGCCTTTTTCTATTTGCTCCACCGTTTCGCACAAAAGCCGCGCGCCAATGCTGGTTACCATTTCAAACACCTCGCCCGCCGTTTGGCTTGGGCCGATGCCGATGGCCTGGCTTTTGAGAACAGGGCCGGTGTCGAGCCCCTCGTCCATTTGCATAATGCTAACCCCGGTGGCGGCTTCGCCGTTGATTACCGCCCACTGAATGGGCGCGGCCCCCCGGTATTTGGGCAGCAGCGAAACATGCAGGTTGATGCAGCCATACCGTGGAATAGAGAGCACCTGCGGGGGCAAAATGCGCCCGTAGGCCACCACCACCACCAGCTCGGGGGCAAGGGCTTCTATTTGGGCCCAGGTTTCGGGGCTGCGCAGGTTTTGGGGCTGGTAAACCGGAATTCGGTTTTCAGCCGCCAGCACCTTTACCGGCGGCGCCGTAAGCAGCTGCTTGCGGCCCACGGGCTTATCTTCCCGGGTGAAAACCGCTTTTACCTTATGCCCCTGTTGCAGCAGGGCGGCAAGGCTTTTTGCCGCTATGTCGGGCGTACCCATAAACACAATGTTCAATTTTCGTCCCCGGTTTCCTCTTGGTCTTCCTCGAAATTCCCGTCCAATTCGTGCGGGGTTTCGGGGTCGTAGAAATACTCGGCCAAATCGTCAATGGTAATGCCGTCGAGGTGGTTGGTTTCATGGCAGATACAACGGGCCAGCATTTCTTTGGCCTCCATGGTAAAGGGGTTTCCGTTTCTGTCGAAAGCCTTTACCGTTACCTTGGCGGGGCGCACAATGGCCCCGTATTTGCCGGGAAAAGAAAGGCAGCCCTCGTAAATTTTGCGCTCCCCCTCCTGGCTGAGAATTTCGGGGTTGATGAATTCCAGAATTTTGGGTTCCGCAACAGCCTCCGGCTCTTCTTCCCCTTCCGGCACCTCTTCGCCCTGCTGTGCCTCTTCGTCCTCCGGCGCTTCCTCCTCGTCCTCTCCCTCGTCCAGGGCAATAAACACCCGGCGCATTACCCCAACCTGGGGCGCGGCAAGGCCAAGGCCGTTGGCGTCCAGCAGGGTTTCGGCCATATCGTCCAGCAACTGGGCCAGCCTGTCGTCAAATTTCACCACCGGCTTGCAAACCTTTTTTAAAATAGGGTCGCCGTCCTGCACTATTGTACGCAATGCCATATATATGTTCGCTCCTTTAAAATTAAAATAAAAACGCAGAAACAGGGGCTTGCCGTGCCGCTTTATTCGCGCACGGCGGCCTGCGCCTCTTGCCAATAGTATACCACAAAACCGCCCGTTTGGCGCAGAAATACCCGCCCGCGGCGGCAGGCTTTGCAATATAAAATAAATATACCCTAAAAATGTTAAAAATTCATGTGCGGCGGCGCGTATAAAACCGCCCTGCGCGGGGCAGTTCAGCCACCGTCGGTGTGGAAATCGAGGTAGATGCCCGCCTTGCGGGGCCAGCCCTCTTGGTTGTAAACGGCCAGCACCTGCTTTATCAGCCCCCGGAAGGCCGCATCGGCCCGGCATTTGAGGGTGAGGCGGTAGCGAAAGGAGCCCGCCACCTGCACCACATTCATGGGGGCGGGGCCCAGCACCCGCAGCGGCAAGCCAGGCTGCCGCCCTGCAAAGGAAGAAAGCAGCGCGCTGAAGCGCCGGGCCGCCCCAAGGGCCTCGGCCTCGGTGCCCGCCACAAACCCCACCACGCACAAATTGCAAAAGGGCGGGTACAGCGCCAGCTTGCGAAAGCCAATTTCCTGCCGGTAAAACGCCGGGTAGTCTTGGCTGGCGGCAAGGTTCAGCACCGGGTTTTGCGGGTCTACGGTTTGAATAACCGCCCGCCCCGGCGCCCCCGTGCGGCCGCTGCGGCCCACTACCTGGGTAACAAGGGAAAACACCGTTTCGTAGGCGCGGTACCCCTGGCTGAACAAGAGGGAATCGATGACGATTACGCCCATATGGCTTATCTTTTCATTATCCAGACCTTTTTCCACCATTTGGGTGCCGAGCAGAATGTGGTTGTCGTGGTTGGTTAACTGCCCCAGCATGCTGGCGTGGGCCCCCTTTTGAGAGGTGGAGTCGAGGTCCATTCGAAGCACCCTTGCCGCCGGGAAGTGCGCCGCCAGCTCTTCCTCCGCTTTTTGGGTGCCAAAGCCGGTGTAGCGTATTTCGCCCCCGCAGTCGGGGCATTGCTGCGGCACCGGGCTTATGCTGTACCCGCAGTAATGGCACAAAAGCCGGTTTCCCGCTTTATGGTACACCAGGGGCACGCTGCACTCGGTACATTTCAGCACCGTGCCGCATTCGCGGCACACCCCCACCGTGCGGTACCCCCGCCGGTTCAGCAGCAAAATGGTTTGCTTGTTTTCTGCAAGGTTTTGCTGCATCTCCTGCACAAGGCGGCCGCTGAAAATATTGCCGCCGGTTTCGGCGCGCATATCCACCAATTCCACCTGCGGCAGCGGCAGGTTGCCGTAGCGCTGCCGCAAAGAAAAAAGGTGGTAGCGGCCCGCCTGGGCGGCATAATAGTCCGCCACCGAGGGGGTGGCGGAGGCCATTACCAGCAAGGCCCCGTGGTACGCCGCCCGGCGGCGGGCTACCTCCAGCGCGTCGTAGCGGGGGGCGCTTTCACTTTGGTAGGTGCGTTCCTGCTCTTCATCCACAATAAGAACGCCAAGGTTTTCCAGCGGGGCAAACACGCCGCTGCGGGTGCCCACCACCACCTGGGCCTCCCCTCGCTGAATTTGGCGCCACTGCAAAAGGCGCTCGGTGTTGGAAAGGGCCGAATGCTGCACCGCCACCCCGCTGCCAAAGCTGGCGCGCATTTGCCCAAGCATTTGGGGCGTAAGCCCAATTTCCGGCACCAGCACATGGGCGGTTTTCCCGGCTTCGAGCACCTGGTGTATCAGCGCCAATAACACCGGGGTTGTACCGCTGGCGGTGACGCCGTACAAAAGGGCGGGCTTCGGTTTTGGCTGGCCCATGCACCCGATAAGCTGGCCGGCCACCTGCTGCTGGGCGGGCGAAAGCACCGGAACCGGCAGCTGCCCCGCCTGCGGCGAAAGCGCCCCCACCAGGGCCACCTGCCTGTCTTGCTGCTCTTTTGTTACAAGCCCGTTTTTAGCAAGGGTGTCCAGCACCGCTTTGGTAACCCCGCAGGCCTCCAAAATTTCTTCCTGGGGCTTTTCCCCCGCCTGCAAAAAGCGAAGCACCGCCTGCTGCTTTGCACCGGGTTTTCGCCCGCCCGCCCGCACTTCGGCCACCGGGGCGGCAAGGCGGTTCATGCTGCGGGTATACCGCACCATTTGGCTTTGCATCCGCCAGCCCTCGTCTGTTTTGGCCGCCTTATACTGCTCCCCATAGGGAATAACCGCTTTAACCGCCTCGAA
>JBKEBR010000017.1:0-2051 GCA_047973285.1 Oscillospiraceae bacterium
AATTACGGGCAAGAGAGCATTGCCTTTCACATAACGGCCGGCACTGTAATAGAAACAGGTGGCGCCGAAATTGCGGCAGGTGCCTATGTGGAGGTTGCCTACAGCGGCATTTTAACCCGCTCGTTGCCGCCGCAGGGCACCGCTGAAAGCATTTCCCTGCTCTCCTCTTTTTCCGAGGGCATTGTTGTAAACGGCACCATTCAATCGGCCCAAAAAACCGGTACCGGCTACACCCTGCAAATTTCCTCACTGCCTGCAAATGGCGATGCCGCGCAAAACACCGCCGGGCAGGAGATTACCGCGGTTTTGCTTGTGCCCGCGGGCGCGCTGGAACACCTTACCGAAGCCGACCTTACCGCCGGCACACAGGTAAGCGCGGTTACCACCGGCCTTGCCGCGCTAAGCCTGCCCCCACAGCTGCCGGTGCGCGTTTTGCTGCCCTACACACAGGCTTAAATTTTTTACTGCCTGCCCACTGCCCCGCTTTAAATGGTTTGCATTTTTAAGCAGCGGCCTCATTACAAATGAGGCCGCTGCTTTTTTTGCGGGCCGCCTTCGCGTGATGGGGCCCTGTACCGCCTTTGGTTTGAACGCCTTATAAAAAAGTGCTTGCAATCAATTTTTAATGGATTTATTGTAAGGGAGAGGATATCCTTCAGCATTCCAAAGGAGGACATTGTACTGTATGGATTGTAAAAAAATAGAACAGCTCGAAGCAGCAGTACACAGTGGGTATAACAACACTGTGGGGCTTGTTGTACAAAAAAATGGCGAAACCTTATACGAGCAATACTTTCACGGGTATACCGCCGCCAGCACGCCGCATGTGTTTTCGGTAACAAAAAGTGTTTTTTCCGCACTGGTTGGCATTGCCATTGAAAAAAATTTGATTAAAAGTGTAGACCAGAAGGTGCTGGACTTTTTCCCCGATTATGTGCCCGCCGAAAGCCAAAGCACGGTACGGCACATTACAATTAAAAATATGCTCACCATGACGGCCCCCTATGCCTATACGGCCGAGCCCTACGAGGCTTTTTTTATGAGTGAAAACTGGCTGCAATTTGCGCTGGCTTTGCTGGGGGGCGGCAACGGCAAAATAGGGGATTTTTTGTATTCCGCCATTGTGGGAACGCACATTTTATCCGGCATTCTTGCAAGGGCAGCCGGTATGCCCATTCTTGATTTTGCCACAAAGCACCTGTTTTCGCCCATGGAAATGTATGTGCCGCACAGCGTGCCTCTTCGCACAAAGGAAGAGCACCTGGCTGCCATGGGCTCTAAAAGCACCAGCGGCTGGGCCGTTGACCCAGAGGGGCTGCACCCCGCCAGCTGGGGGCTTTTTCTAAAAACCCGTGATATGGAAAAAATAGGCCAGCTGTATTTAAACAGCGGCATGTGGAACGGGGCGCAAATTGTACCCGCCCGGTGGGTGGCTGAAAGCACACGGGGGCACAGCCGGTGGGGCAGCCTGCCCTATGGCTACCTGTGGTGGGTTATTGACGGCACAAAGCACATTTATGCGGCAATGGGCGATGGTGGAAACACCATTTACATCAACGCGCAAAAACAACTGGTGGTTTCTGTCTCCGCCCTTTTTGTGCCAGAGGCCAAGGACAGAATTGGCCTTATTCAGGAATATATCGAGCCCTTATTGGAAGGCTGAGCCGATACGCTTTTGGGGGCAAACATTTTGATAAAAGGGCTGTGAAACAGCCTTACACCCTGTTGCACGAAACGGTAGAGAAGGTTTTTCACCGTTTCGTTTTTTATTCTGCCGTTTTGAACCCGCTGTTTTTTGCATTGCCGGTGCGCCCCTTTTTTGGTATAGTGGAAGCAATACAACCACACAAAGGAGATGGCACAATGGCGCAGGGCGAACGCTGCGGCTGGGCAAAAACCGAGCTGGACATTGCCTACCACGACACAGAATGGGGCACCCCCGAGCACAGCGATGAAAAGCTGTTTGAGTTTTTGCTGTTGGAGGGCATGCAGGCAGGCCTTAGCTGGAACCTTATTTTAAAGCGAAGGGAAAGCATGCGGGCCGCCTTCGA
>JBKEBR010000018.1:0-7760 GCA_047973285.1 Oscillospiraceae bacterium
AACCAAATGGCGAATGTTTCGAATAAGAAGTGTGTTTTTCACGGCGGCGCCTTTCTGCTAGAAGTTTATTTTTGCAAGAAAACAACTGTTTGTTATATAGCCTGCAAAGAAAGTTACTATATAGTATACAAAACCTGGTGGGCAAAAGTAAAATGATAAAAAACAGTTGTGGCACAGGTGCGCAGAAAAAGCAAACCCCCTTGCCTGGTTAGGGTGCAGCAAAGTAAAAATGGAGGGCTGGTTGAAAAGGCCTGTGAAAAATGAAAGCTTACAGCGCAGCGCCTTACAACGGCGGGGCATAAGCAAAATGCAAAAAGGGGCGGGGAAGAAAAGCCCCGCCCAAAAGGGTGGGGCGGGCGCAGAGCAAGGCGAAATAAAAATACAAATGGTATAAAAAGGTGCCGGGCCGGTTTTGCCTTTTGGCAAAGCCCTGCCGCACAAAATGAAACAGAGGGTTAAAAGAAAGCGGCAAAAAGGAAAGGCGGGAAAAATTTTTACCGGGGCACAGCCCCGGGCGGGCAAATTTGCCGCCGGGTATAAACACGGGCCCCTTAAATATGGTATACTATCTGCAATAAATTTATTTTAAAAACAGTGTGAGAGGATATTTTCAACATGGTGTTATGCCTTATTCCGCCTCTTTTGGCAATTGTTTTATTGGGGTATGTTTTGCACAGCCGTGGCGGGGTAAAAGCCGCGTTTGCCCCTGTTTTGGCCATTTGCTGCATCATGCTGTTTCTGGTGTTTTTCGGCACGCTCAACCTTTTGTTTTGGGGCAGAATAGGGCTGTACCTTTTTATAGCGGCGGCGGGCGGCTACGCGCTTGTTAAAAAGCCGAGGCAGCTGGCTGCCTATTTGCTGTCGCCGGGGGTGCTTGCCTTTTTGTTTGGGGCGGTTGCGCTGGGCGCCGTTTACATGGCCAACAATTCCTTCTTCTTTATGTGGGACGATATGTCCCACTGGGGGCCGTTTTACAAGCAGGTTTTCAGCACCAATTCGCTGCACCAGTTTACCCCCTACCCAATGGTGCACCAGGCCTACCCGCAGGGGGCCACAGTGTTTTATTACTTTTTTGCCTGGCTGGCGCCCGCCTTTTCAGAGGCGCACGCCTATGTGGCCCTCGGCGTACTCATGTGCGCCTGTGCGGCTGCCCTGCTGGAAAGTGTGCAGTGGAAACGCCCGGTGTTGGCGGTTCTTTCCATTCTTATGGTTCCGCTGTTTTTTGTATTGTTCCGCTATGCAGACCCGTACATTACCGTTTACCTCGACACAGCCCTTGGCGCCTTTTTCGGGGTGGCGCTGGTGGTAATTTTGTGCGGCGGGCAAACCGGGCTGCGGCAGGCCGCCGCGGTGGGCCTTGTTTTGGGCGCCCTTGGGCAAATAAAAGAAATGGGGCTGCTGCTGGGCCTGGGCAGCCTTGTGGTGTTTGCCATTGTAACGCTGCACGCAAACAGCGGGCAAAAAAGCCTGCGCCAAACTTGGCGCCAAAATGTTACAAAACGCTGGTGGGCTTCCCTTGGCATAGCGGCGGCGGGCCTGCTGCTGCCCATTCTTTGGTGGAAAGGGTTTTTGGCCGTTACCGGTACAGCCGCCGACCAATTTTCTTCGCCTCTTTCGGGCAATTTTTTGGGCCGGGTTGTGGCGGCCATGCAGGGCAAAGATGCGGTGGCGGCCAGCATTTGGGAAATGTTCACCATTAATTTTGGCCACCGGGCGGTGGTGTACAACGGCTACGGCACCCCTGTGGCGGCAGGGCTTTTGCTGGCGTCCGGCGGGCTGGCTATGGGGCTTTGGCTGTGGAAGAAAAAGCGAGAAAAGGGCATTGCCCTTGCGCTGTTTGCCCTTCCCCTGTTTTTTACCGCCTATCTGTTTGCCATTTTCTACACCTATGTTTGCATGATGAGCGAGCTGGAGGGGCTGCGCAATGCCTCTTACGAGCGCTACCTTACCACCTTTTTGGCCGGGTGGCTTATGGCGGCCCTGGCGGTTTTTCTGCGGTATTCGCAGCAGGGGCTTAAAAAATGGCCCGGCCTTTTGCCGGGTGGGGCGGTGGCACTGGTGCTGGCGCTGCAAATAAATTACTGCCTCCAGTTCGACTTTTTGAATACCTCCTATACCCGCAAAGATGCAGGGCGGGAAGGGTTTGACGCGGTTTCGGGCCAAATGCTGGCGGCCATGCAGCCCCTGGACGATGTGTGGGTAATTGCCCAAAACGACGATGGGTTGTACCGGTTTATGTACCACTACACCCTGCTGCCCGCCCGGGTTTCGCTGGGGCTGCCCTACACTGTTGGCAGCGAGGGGGCCGGAACCGACTATATTACCCCTGAAAATTTTGCCGAAATTGCGGCCCAAAACAGCATAGAATATGTTGTGGTGTACATTACCGACCCGGAATTTGATCAGAAATTTGGGCCCCTGTTTTCAGACGGGCTTGCTTATGTGCTGGAATATGCCCTGCCCTGCCTGTACAGTGTGCACCCCGGGCAGGCGGTGCCGTTTGTGCTGGAAGTAGAAACAACCTACCCCTGAACAGCGAATGCGGCAGGGGGAATTGCTGAAAAAGGCGGCAGAAAAGAGGGAAACGGTGAAAAACAGCGGAAAGCTTACGGTGCGGGCAGGGCGGCAGGGTGGCTGGCTGCAAAAAAATAAAAATGGTTTGCTGGCCTTTTTGGCGGCCATGGCCTGCCTTGGCGCCGCTTACCTTTTGTTTGGCATTCGTTACCAGCTGAACGACGATGCCATTATCAGCAACATTGCGGCGGGCGCCTACGGCAAAGACAGCCAGTACCTGGTGTATGTCAATATTCTTGTTGGCTGGGTATTGAAAGGGCTGTACTTTGTGTACGGCGGCGTAAACTGGTTTGTTGTTTTGCTGCTGGCGGGCGGGGTTTCTTGCTTTGCCGTTTTGGGGCAGCTGCTGATGCAAAAGCTGGGAACAAGGGTGGGCCTGCCTTTGTTTATATGCTTTTTGGTGCTGGCCGGGCTGGATTTTTTCCACATGTTCCACTACGTAAAATATGCGGCCCTGTTTTTGGCAACCGGGCTGGCGCTGCTGGCAAAGGGGCTTGGCAAGTGGAATGCCCGGGTTTTGGCGGGCCTGCTGCTGGCCGTGCTGGGCAGCATGCTGCGCTTTCAGCAGTTGTTTGCCGTGGGCGGGCTTTCGGCGGCGGTACTGCTGTGGGTATTTTTCACGTTGCCGTCAAAACAAAAGTGGCGGGCCGCCATTTCGGTGGCGGCTTTGCTGGCGCTGGCCTTTGGCCTGAAAGGCATTGACACCCTGGCCTACCGCCAAAACGCCGCCTGGGCAAGCTACACAGAGTTTAACGAGGTGCGCACCGATATTTCTGATTTTCGCCTGCAATTTGCAGAGGGGGCGCAAACCCTGGCCCCGCTGGGCTATACGATTACCGATTTTGAAATGCTGGACACCTGGAACTACTACGACCCACAGGTTTTTTCAACAGAAAGCCTAACCGAAATAGTAAAGGTGCTGCCGGGCAATACCGTTGCGGCGGCGGCAAAGCAAACCGTGCTGGCAGGGGCAAAACTTTTGTACGAAAACCCGGCGGGCATTTTGCTGGGGGCCCTGCTGCTTTGCTGGGTGTTTGTTTCCGGCAAAAAGAAATGGCTTGCCCTGCTTGCCACCCTTGGGGTGCTGGTACTGCAAATTTTTCTTTTGCAGTACGCAGGGCGCTACCCCAACACAATCAGCTTTTCGCTGGCGCTTTCGGCCCTTGTGTTCTGTGCCTTTTGCTTTGAAAAAAGGGAAAAGGAGCAGGGGCAAAGTGCCCGGGTGGCGGCTTTGCTTTCGGCAGTGCTGGTGCTGTGCGCCATTCCGGCCCTGCTGCAAACAAGGCAAACCGCAAAGCAGTACTGGGCAGACAAGCTGCCCTATGAGGCAGAACTGGTGCGGCAGCTGGCCGAGGGGGATGCGCTGTACCTTGTGGATGTGCAGCTGGTGGACGCGGCAAACGGGTACAATGTGTGGCAGGCCCGCCCCGCGGGGTATTTTTCCAACATTGTGTTCACCGGCAGCTGGCTTATGCATTCGCCTTTCCAGCAGCAGGCCCTGCAAAACCACGGCCTTGCCAACCTGTATAAAGACAGCCTTAACCGCGCCGATGTTGTGTATGTGGAAACCGTGTACCGCCAGCTGAAGGAGGATTACCTGCGGCAGCACTACAGCCCAAAGGCGCAGCTGGTGCGGGTGCAGGACGGTGAGCTGTTTTCAAAATACAGGGCGCAAACGGCGGAATAAGCCGCGGTGGCCCCGCGGCTGAAAAAATAAAAAGAGGTGCCGAATGAAGCAACTGGAAATTGTAGTGCTGGATGGAGAAATAGCAAACCCCGGGGATATAAGCTGGCAAGGGGTGGAACGCCTTGGCAGCTTGAAGGTGTACCCAAACACCAGGCCCGGCGATGTGGTAAAAAATATTGGCAATGCCGCGGCGGTTATTTTGAATAAAGTGCCCATTACCCGGGAAATTATACAGGCCTGCCCGGGCCTTGCCTACATTGGTCTGCTTTCCACCGGGTACAACATTATTGATTTGCAGGCGGCCAAAGAAAGAGGCATACCCGTTTGCAACGTGCCGGAATACAGCACGGCGGCGGTGGCCCAAAGCGCCATTGCCCTGCTGCTGGAAATTTGCAACCAGGTGGGGCACCACAGCGCCGAGGTGCATGCCGGCAAATGGGGCACCACCCAAAGCTGGAGCTTTTGGAGCAAATCGCTGATAGAGCTGCAGGGCAAAACCATGGGCATTGTTGGGTTTGGCAATATTGGTAGGGCCACCGGCCGGGTTGCCGCCGCCCTTGGCATGCGGGTGCTGGCGGCGGGCTCGCGCCCTACCGAGGAGGGCCGGGCCATTGCCGAATATGTGCCGCTGCCCCAGCTTTTGGCAGAGGCAGACGTGGTTTCGCTGCATTGCCCCTTAACGCCCGCCACCCGGCACCTTATTTCCGGGCAAACCATTGCCCAAATGAAACAGGGCGCCATTTTGCTGAATACCGCCCGCGGCGGCCTTGTAGACGAGCAGGCCCTTGCCGCCGCGCTGAACAGCGGCAGGGTGTATGCCGCGGGGGTAGACGTGGTTTCGGAAGAGCCTATTTCTGATGCAAACCCACTTTTAAAAGCAAAAAATTGCTTTATAACCCCCCACATTGCCTGGGCGGCGGCCGAAACCCGCCGCCGCCTGCTGGAG
This sequence comes from Oscillospiraceae bacterium, assembly GCA_047973285.1. Lineage (GTDB taxonomy): Bacteria > Bacillota > Clostridia > Oscillospirales > Ruminococcaceae > JAAYCI01. The sequence goes on from JBKEBR010000018.1 coordinate 5,208, forward strand.
GTGGTGGCCGGCAACCTGCGGGCATGGGCAGAGGGCAGCCCGGTGAATGTTGTAAACCCCTGACCTACCGGTAAAAAGAAGAGGAAAACCGGGCGGGGTGTGCTATAAAAAAACAACCCCAACCGGGCGCACCCAAAGGAGCATAACAAATGTTTCAGCAAATGAGAAGGAAAGACCGGGAAATACCCGAGGAGCAGGCCCGCAATATTTTGGAAAAAGGCGAATGGGGTGTGCTTTCCACGGTGAATGCCGAGGAATGGCCCTGCGGCACGCCGCTTTCGTATGTGCTGCTGGGCGGCAGCATTTATTTTCATTCCGCCCAAAGCGGGCAAAAAATAAGCAACCTGCAGGCGCGGCCCAAGGTGTGTTTTAGTGTGGTGGGGCGAACCCTGCCGGTGTACGACGGCAGCTTTACCACTTTATATGAAAGCGCAATGGCCTTTGGGCTTGCCGCCGAGGTAGAAAGCAGTGAGGAAAAGGTACAGGCGCTGGTGGCCCTGTGCCAAAAGTACCTGCCCCAAGAGATGGGCAGGGCAGAGGCGTCGCTAAAGGCGGGGCTGCCCCGCACAGCGGTGTGGAAAATTGAAATTCAACACCTAACGGGGAAGCAAAGGCGGCTTGAGAAGGGCACCGGGAAATAACGCTATCACCAAAAAGGCAGCCGCTGCTGTGTAGTGCGGCTGCCTTTTCATGTGTACCGTTAAAGAAGGGGCCCACTAAAAACAGGGCCGACGGGCCAAGGCCCCGGCGAATTTTTAGGGCAGGGCGGGTATAACCCGAAAAAGCTTGGCAAGCAAAAAGTGCGATGCTACCGAAAAGGCGAAATGCTCTTTTTAGAGAGAAAGGTGAGCCGCCGTGGGTACAGGCGGCAGCCAACTAAAAAAAGGGCTGAAAAACGAAACCGGGCAAAAGGCGCCTATGCCGCCGCACATTGCCAAGCGCCAAAAAAAGCGGGCAGCAAAGAGAAAAGCACAATAAAAGCAGGGAAAGCCCGCGAAACAGCGAGGCTTCGCAGTTAAAGCGGGGCCTACCCGGTTTTCAGTTGGCTGCGTTGGTGGCAGTAAAAGCAAACAAAAGCATAGGTGGAATTTTCAGCTTGCAGCAGAAAATTTGGCTTTGCGAGATAGAGGCAGGCTGCTTTGAGAAGGGAAAAGAGGTTTTCCGCCATGGCGTTGCAGGGCAGCTTCCCCGCCTTATGCCGGCGGCTTTTTATTTGCCGTTACCCCGGGGAAAGTGCTGTTGCCAAGGCGGCCACGCAACCCGGCGCAAAAAGCCGAGTTTATTGTGCGCCGAAGAAAACAGGAAATTCCAACACTGCATAAGGGGTGCGCCCCCAAAAGGTGAAAAAGAAAATTTGCTTACAGCCCCCGCAAACAAAACCATATTTTTTGGGGAAACCTTAAACCGGAAAAGGTTTGTTCTCTGGCGGTTTTGGCAAGGGCCAAAAGCAAGGCCTGCTCTTGGGCGGTTATGGCTTGGTTGCTGAAAAAAGCCCTGTTGGCAAGCTCAGTAATTTCGCCGGGAAGCTCATACCCAAAAGCGGCAAGCCTGCACAGGTAGCGGTAAATGGCCAGTACGGCGGCACGGGTATTTTTTTGGCGGAAATCCGCTTTTCGGTTTTTGTAATGGATATAGTATACAAAAACAATGGCAAAAACCAAAAACAGCGCGGCAGCAAGGGCCGCCCAAAGCGGGGGGAAGTTGCCGTTTGCCTCTGCCGCGTATTGAGTGTTTGAGGAAGAGCCCGCTCCAGCAAGCGAGGCACTTGGCATGGCCTGGCTGGAAGAAGAAGCTGCCGCCCGGGAGGAAGAAGCAGCGCGGGAGGCGGGGGAAGAGGAAGAAGGGGCGGAAACCGGCGCCCGCCCCCGGTCGGCCCCGCCGGGGGTTACCTCCAGCGGCAGCCAGCCCATGCCGGGCACCCATACCTCGGCCCAGGCGTGGGCATTTTTGCCGGGAATATCCAGCCAGCCCTCCGTTTCCCCTGCCTTGGCGGGCGCCACATAGCCTTCGGTGTAGCGGGCGGGCACGCCAAAGGCGCGCAGCAAGGTTACCGCGGCGGTGGCAAAATGCATGCAGTACCCCTTTTTGCCGGTGGTTAAAAAATAGGCGGCAAAATCCTGGTTGGCGGGCTGGCGGCCGGGGGTTTGGGTGTAGCGGGCCGCCGTTTGAACATACTTTGCCACCCGCACAGCCAGGTACTGCCAGTCCCATATACCTTCGGAGGCGGCAAGGCCTTCTTCCGCGGCAATTTGGCGCATGGCGGCGGCGGTGTCTTCGGGCAGGCGGGTATACACCTCCCGAATATATTCCATGTATTCCCGGTCGGCGCCGGTGTAGGGTATCTGCGCAAGGTCCAGTTGAACTGGTGTTTCAATGAAAAAAGAATGAACAGGGTTAAACTCGTAAATGCTTTGCGTGCCGTCAGAGCAGGTAAATACCAAAACCTGCCTGCCGTTTTCCGGGTTTTGGCCCAGCACCAAAGCGTAACTGCCGGAGCTGGAGAGGTTCAAATAATCATCCAGGGTGGCCGGTGGCATTGGGCCGGCAAGCGGG
>JBKEBR010000019.1:0-5104 GCA_047973285.1 Oscillospiraceae bacterium
AGCAGATGAATATTTACGAGAAGATGAATGCTGTAATGCTCGAAATTAAAACCATACCCAAAAACCTTGATGTCGGCACAGGCCGGGGCAGCTACAAAGCTGTAGCAGAAGCGGATATATTGGCGGCGGTAAAGCAAGCTGAAGCGAAGCACGGTATTTTCAGTTTCCCGGTAGACAGGAAGGTTATTGAAAGCCGCGCCATCCACAGCGAGCGGGAATTTCGCGACCAAAACAAGGACACCATCACCATAGACCGCAAAGAAACACAATTTATTCGCTTGGAAGTTACATATCGGTTTATTGATATGGAGAGTCCAAAAGATTTTGTTGATGTCAAAGGGTATGGAGATGGCATAGACTCCAACGACAAGGCTCCTGGTAAAGCTGCCACCTACGCGGACAAATATGCCCTCATGAAAGCCTACAAAATCGAAACAGGCGATGACAACGACAAAACCGCCAGTGATGATTTATCCGGGCATGACATCCTAAAAATCAAACAGCGTACAGAACAATCCTTGACATCCATTATCATGCGCGGCATGGATGAAGCCGATTTACTGTCCGCCTTGGGCATTAACAAAAAGCAGTTGGATAATATGGTCGCCCAATATGATAACCTCCTGCGGTTTGAAAATCGGGTTAAAAAGCTGGCCGCGGAATGATAGCATCACAAAACCGGGCCGGGTGGTTCGGGGCCAGCGACACAGCACGCATAATGGGCCGCTGGGACACTCCCAGTTTTGCTATTTGGTGGCTGGAAAAGCTGGGTATTGTACAACGGCACATCATTACCCCAGCAATGCGGGCCGGAACCCACTACGAGCACCGCATATTGGATGTGCTGGGCATATCTCAACGGGACAGGCAAATCAAAATCCCGGCGCTGCGCCTGCGGGTTAATCTTGATGGCGAAATGTGGGATTGTGTTAAAGAGATAAAAACGCACAAGCACCCCATTTTTAAGGTTACGCGAGGTTACTGGCAGCAATGCCAGGTACAGATGTTTGCGAGTGGCAAATGGTGCGAAATTGTAGCTTATAAGTTCACGGGTGAAGAATATCGCAATTATTTCCTGCCCATCGACCCGCAGCGCCTTTCATTCCATCCAATTGCCTATGACCCCGGGTGGGTAGAGCGGGAATATTTACCAAGACTTGAATATCTGGCTTTTTGCCTGCGAAGGAGGTTAACACCAGATGCTTTTCGATTTCGACAAAGCAAGGGTTGAGTGTATTGATGGTAAGCACCACCTTTGCTTGGCAATAAAAAATATACCTATGGCTCGGCAGTTCGTTTTCAGCATAAAAAACCGTACGTACACCGCAGAAGTTAAAGAATACCGCAAAAAGCGCAGCCGCGACGCCAATTCTTATTTTTGGCATTTAGCTGGTGCTATGGCCGATGTACTGCGCACCAGCAAGGAAGAAGTATATCTTGAAATGCTGAAGCGCTACGGTGTGCATGAAGTAATGAAGTTGCCAAAAGATGCTTTGCCCATAATATTGCAAGCGGCTGACTACCACGAAATTTTTGAAACTACGGAAACTCATTCTGTTGTTCGGCTAATCATTGGCTCCAGCAAATATGACAGCCGCCAGATGGCCATTTTAATCGATGGGGTTATAAGCGAGTGCAAAGATTTGGAAATACCAACAGAAACGCCTGAAGAGTTGGCGCGCTTGGTGCGGGAGTGGGGCGAATGACAAACCGGATAAACGAAGAAAGTATTGTCCAGCAAGAAAAATGCTGCTGGCTATGCGGCAACGAAAATATATACATGCTGGAGCGGCACGAAGCCTTTTATGGCACCCTGTACCGGCAGAAGTCCATCGACCTGCAATTGACCGTGCTTCTGTGTGGCAACAGCTGCCACCGTAACGGGCCAATGGCAGTTCACCAGCCGGGCGGCGCAGGTAATAATTTGGCGATTAAACAGGCCGCCCAGCAGGCGGCAATGGACTACTACGGCTGGAGCGTAGCAGATTTTATCCGCGAATTCGGGAAAAATTACCTCGGTTGCAATATCCGTTTCCCTTCCCTGCCCAACGAAAGAAAATTGGACATCTGGCCCGATGAAAATGGTTTTTAGAAAGGCGGTGCGCCATGGATTACCTCGGTTCAATCATCGCCTTTGAAAAATGGCTTGACCGCAACCATCTGGAACCGGCGCCGCAATTGCTGATGTATAAGCTGTTTAAATTGGCAGACGCGGACGGCTGGCCGGAATGGTTGCCAGTAGAAAACCTTGATTTGATGGCGTTGGTGAAAACCAAGCGGGAAGCCACTGTGATTGCATGGCGCGACAGGCTTTTGGAAAAAGGGTTGTTGGATTATCGGAAAGGCAAGAAGGGAAGTCCCAACAAGTACCGTTTTGCACCTTTTTTAGCTGGAAATACTACGGATAGAGTAGCACAAATGGTAGTCAAAAGCGTAGCACATCCAGTAGCACAAGCAGTAGCTAATACCGCAGACATAGTAGTAAAGAAGTCTGATATAGACGACAGACAGACAGACGAAGATATTATATTCCGTCTGTCTGAACTTAGCAATATTCTAGCTTGCATCGAAGTTGAACGGCTGGAGCCCCCGGAATGGCGTGTGCAAATCCCGGAATATGTGGCCGGCATGTGGTATGCCGAGCATGTCCGGGTGGGAAAACAAAATATCCCACAGGCGCAGGTACGGCAGCGTTTATCCCAGCTTGACCGGGAAACAGTGCAATTTGCATTAACCCGCATGCAAGATGCCGGCAAAATCGGGAATATCCGCGGGTACATGATGGCCTGCCTGTATAACGCCCCGGTGGACTACGATGCAAGCTTAAATGCCCGGATTGCAAAGGAGGCAAAATTTTGAAATGTAGCATGGATTGTTTTAAATGCCCTTACCCTGACTGCATTTATGGAGAAGAGCCGGAGGACGGCCAGCCCAATTGGGAGCGGTTTTTAAATGCCAAGCCTATAAAGGGCAAATTCACTCTTTATGACGCTCCAGAGTGGTCGGGTTTTAGAAAATCAGAAAATACGCACGGAGGCGCGAAATGACCTACGAGGAGTATTTATCAACGAAGCCAGTACGGCATAAGTCTAACGGAATTGACACACAATCCAACGTTGCCGAATTGAAAGACTGGCAAAAAGCTGTAACTGACCATGCGTTGCGCCTTGGAGTGATGGGCATGTTTGAGGAATGCGGGTTAGGTAAAACTTTACAGCAGATGGCCTGGTCGGCGGAAGTGGCAAAACAAAGCCGCCGCCCGGTTTTCATCTTGGCCCCGCTGGCTGTAGCGCCTCAAACCAAGCGGGAAGGAGTCAAGTTCGGTGTAGACATAAATATTTGCGAAATGGACGTGGATATTAAGCCGGGAATAAATATAACCAATTATGAAAAACTTTCCAAATTTGATACTTCCAAGTTTGCAGGTGTAGTGCTGGATGAAAGTAGCATATTGAAAGCGTACATGGGTAAAACCAAACGGATGATTTGCGAAAAATTCGCCAAAACTCCCTATAAATTGGCGGCTACAGCCACTCCCGCTCCTAACGATTTAATGGAATTATTGAACCATGCGGAATTTTTAGGCGTGATGAAGAGCAGTGAGGCGCTGTCAATTTGGTTTATCGCAGACCAAAGCCAAAGTGGGCGCTACGTACTGAAGGGCCATGCTGAAAAGGATTTTTGGCAGTGGGTGGCCAGCTGGAGCGTGTGCATAGAAAAACCTTCTGACATTGGATATTCCGATGAAGGGTACATTTTGCCCCCGCTCCATGAATTTGATGATGTGTTAACTGTGAGTGAACTAAATGACGACCTTACCCAAGGATTTTTCCGGCAGGTAGACTTATCTGCCACCGGGTTTTACAAAGAACGCAACCGCACCACTGAATTGCGAGCCTCCCGCTGTGCTGAAATTGCCAAATCGTCAAACGAACAATATTTGATTTGGTGTGGTACAAACCAAGAGGCAGATGCCTTAAAAAAGCGTATTCCCGATGCAATAGAGGTTCGTGGCAACGATAAGGCCGAGTTCAAAGAGCGTTCAGCTTTGGATTTTGCAGATGGGAATATTCGAGTTCTGATTTCAAAGCCTTCAATATTCGGATATGGCCTTAATTTCCAAAATTGCCATAATGACATTTATTGCGGTATGGGTTACTATTTCGAAAATTATTATCAAAGCGTACGACGCTTACACCGTTTTGGCCAACAAAAAGATGTGCATATATGGCGGGTTATGGGCAGCACTGAAAAGGGAATTTTAGATGTTATAAGCCGCAAGCAGCGCCAAAAAGAACAGATGCAGGTGGGGATGGCCCAGCACATGAAAGGATTTCAAACTATGGCTCTGCATCAAAATTCCTACCACATGAATTTTTCCAAATCGAAAATACAATATCCTGCGTGGATAAGGAGTGAAAGCGCGTGAAGTCGAAGATAACCGACAGATACAGTCTTTACAACGGTGATTGCGTAGAGGTTTTTTCGCAACTCCCGGACAATTCTATACATTTTTATATATTTTCCCCGCCATTTGCAAACCTGTATATCTATTCGGAAGATTTGCGGGATATGGGAAATTGCAAAAATACAGAAGATTTTTTCAAGCAGATGGATTATTTAACGCCGAATCTATATCGCACCTTGGTACCGGGCCGACTGTGCGCCGTACACTGCAAGCAATTGGCAAAGTACAAGGGGCGCGATGGCGCCAGCGGCTGGGCGGATTTCAGAGGAGATATTATTCGCCATTTCGAAAAGCACGGTTTCCAGTATCACAGCGAAGTAGTAATTTGGACGGACCCCGTACTTGAAATGCAAAAAACCAAAACGCAGCGGCTTTTGTATTGCCAACTTCAACGGGATGCTTCGCTTACTGGAATTGGCATGCCTGAATATTTGGTTATATTCCGAAAATGGGAAACAGAAGAGGTTGGTGCATCTGAAGCTATAAGGCATTACAAAACTGAGGCAGAGGCCCAAAAATCCGGAGGAGATATATCCCAGGTTATTGACCTTCCTTTATGGCAAAGATATGCCTCGCCAGTTTGGTTCGATATTCGGAGAACCGATGTTCTTAATGCCCGTATTGCTCGTGAGGATA
>JBKEBR010000020.1:0-2584 GCA_047973285.1 Oscillospiraceae bacterium
AGCACAATGCCGGCTTTCATGCCCAATTTTTTAATTGCCATCAGGGTTCTTACCACAAAATTTGTGCTATCTGCATGGAAGCTTACATAATCGGCACCGTATTCTTTCAGCTTTTCCAAATAACTGATGGGGTCGTCTACCATCAGATGTACTTCCACGGTACATTCGGGATATTTTTCTTTTAAGTCCCGCACAACGGTGGGCGGAAAACAGAGGTTTGGAACATAGTGGCCATCCATAATATCCACATGGAAAAACCGAACCCCGCCCTCTACCAGTTGCTCTACCTGTTCCCCAAACTGCATGAAATTGATGTTCGCCAAGGACGGCGCATTGATAACCATAAAACGCTTCCCCCTCTATTGATGCGGCCTGCCGCGCAAGCATTGGCATTGCTATACCCAATACATTTTGCCGCCCGGCGCTTTTACCCTACGGCCTTTACCTTTTTTTTGTTGGATTTCAGCTTGCCTTTGCGGTAGTCGGAATAAACCTGCAAAAGCACCGCCAAAAGCAAAATAACCCCTGTGCTAATGTCTTTCCAATAGGCACTGATGCGCCCGTTGAGGTTGATGAGGTTGGTGATAAAGTTTACAAAAAGCGAGCCCCAGAAAATTCCCTGAATTTTTCCTTCGCCGCCGCGAACGCTGGTACCTCCAATTACAATGGCGGCCATAATGGTCATTTCCCAGCCTTCACACGCTGTGGGCTGCCCGGCGCTTAACCGGCCCGACAACACAACCCCGCACAAAGCCGCCGTAAGGCCGCTGATGATAAAAACAGCTATTTTTACCTTATCTACCTTTACGCCCATCATTCTTGCCGCTTCTTCGTTGCCGCCCACCGCGTAAATGTCTCTTCCGAATTTTGTATACCGTGTGGCGTATGAAAAGCCCAGCAAAAGAACAATGAAAATAAAGGCCGGAACCGGAAGAATGTTCAGTATGTTTGCGTTGCCCATGGCTTTTAGCTGGGTGGCCGTATCGGCAATGGTGATAGACCTTTCCCCGTTCATTAACAGTGCAAGGCCGCGGGCAGCCAGCTGGGTGCCTAATGTTGCAATAAAGGGCTGCACCCGGAATTTGGCCACAATAATACCGTTTAACAGGCCAAAAGTAAGGCCAACGGCCAAGCCCCCCAAAACGCTGGGCAAAAACCCGTAAGGGCTGAACAGGGCCGAGAACATGCTGGCCGATGCGGCAACGGCGGCAACAGACAAATCGCGCGCGCCAATTAAAAAGCACAGGTTAACCCCTATTCCCATAATTCCCATCATGGAGGCTGTGTGCAAAACATTGATCAGGTTGCGCTGATAGTTGAAAAAGGTTGTTCCGTACGAGGCAATACCGAAAAGCATCAACACCAAAACGGCAAGCAAAGCAATATTATTCTGTATAAATGGCCCTAATTTTTTAAAATATTTTGTTTTTTCCATTGGTATGCTTCTCCTTTACACAGATTTTTCTCTTTGAATTGCCAGCGAAATAATAATAATGGCCGCTTTTACAATGTTGGCCACCGCAAAGGGAACCCCGTTCATATTTACGGTGGTTGCAATGAGCACCATAAGAATACAGCCCATAATGGAGCCCAAAATGTTGGCTTTACCGCCCTTCATGTTGGTGCCACCCACCGCCACGCCGGCTATTGCATCCATTTCGTACAGTTTTCCAAGCTCGTTGGGGTCTAAGGCTGCGTTGCGCGCCAGCTCCAGCACGCCGCAAAGCCCTGCAAAAACCGCCGAAAAAACATAAACGGCAATGAGCACATACACTGTTTTAATACCCGCCAGCCGGGCGGCCTTTCCGTTTTCGCCGATGGCCTCTATCTTTTTCCCAAGGGTGGTTTTTTGCAGTATAAAAATGCCCACCAAAACTATTAAAACAAAGAATATTACCTGTATGGGCATTTTGTTGGGAAAGCGATACAGTCCGAGAAATTTTATTTCGGGGTATTTCGACAACACGAACACATTGGAGTTGGCCATAAGCACCGTAACCCCACGCATAATAATTTGCATTACCAAGGTTAGAATAATGGGCTGAACGCCCACCTTGGCAATCATAAAGCCGTTGAACACCCCAATAACGGCGCAGCTGACAAGGGCAATTAAAACCCAGGTTACAAAATTTCCGCCATTTGTAATTCCCACGGCAATAATAACCCCGCAAAAGCCCATCATAGAGCCTGTGGAAATATCGATGCCGCCCGAAGAAATAACCATTGTCATTCCCACTGTCATAAACAAAATGGGCGCGGCTTGTTTTGCCACCAGAAAGGCGGTATTTACCGATAAAAAGTTTTTGGTGAAAATGATATTAAACGCAATAAGCAGGCCCAGCGCAATGGTGGCCCCATATTTTATAAAAATACTTTGCACATTTATTTTTGAGTGCAAACCAACTTTGTCTGACTTGGCCGTTTGTGTCATTTTATGGCATCCTTTCATAAAAGGATTTTCAAATTCATCTTTTGTTCAGTGGGAGGCAATGGCCGCCATGATGGAGTCTGTTGTAATCTCATCTGCCACCAGCTCTTTCACCTTTGCGCCGTCGCGAAGAACTAACTGATTGTGGCACCACCG
>JBKEBR010000021.1:0-2212 GCA_047973285.1 Oscillospiraceae bacterium
CCGGGGCTGTGCCCCGGTAAAAATTTTTCCCGCCTTTCCTTTTTGCCGTTTTTCTTTTAACCCACTGTTTTACTTTGTGCAGCAGGGCTTTGCCAAAAAGCAAAACCGGCCCGGCATCATTCTATACCATTTGTATTTTTATTTCGCCTTGCTCTTCGCCCGCCCCACCCTTTTGGGCGGGGCTTTTCTTCCCCGCCCCTTTTTGCATTTTATTTATGCCCCGCCGTTGTAAGGCGCCACGTGGTAAGCTTTTATTTTTCACAGGCCTTTTCAACCAGCCCTCCATTTTTACTTTGCTGCACCCTAACCCGGCAAGGGGGTTTGCTTTTTTTTTTTGCGCACCTGTGCCGCAATTGTTTTTCATCATTTTACTTTTGCCCACCGGGTTTTGTATACTGTATGGTATACTATCTTTGCAGGCCATATAACAAACAGTTGTTTTCTTGCAAAAATAAACTTCCAGCAGAAAGGCGTCGCCGTGAAAAACACACTTCTTATTCGAAACATTCGCCATTTGGTTACCTGCGACGACCACGACAGCATTTTGGAGAATGTGAATATATACGCAGAAAACGGGGTTATCGTCTCCATCGGCGCCCAAGCGCCTGCCGCTGAAACCACCCTCGATGCCACCGGCATGGCCGTGTACCCGGGGCTTATCAACACCCACCACCATTTGTACCAAATTTTAACCCGCAATTTGCCACAGGTGCAAAACCTTGAACTGTTTGGCTGGCTTACCGCCCTGTACGGCCTATGGAAAAACCTTACCGAAGAAGGGGTGTACCACAGCGGGCTGGCCGGCATGGGCGAGCTTGCGAAGTACGGCTGCACCACTGTTTTTGACCACCACTATGTGTTCCCCAAAACGGGCGGCAACTTGCTGGCCGCCCAGTTCCGGGCGGCAGGGGAAATTGGGGTGCGCATGGTTGCCTCGCGGGGCAGCATGTCTTTAAGCAAAAAAGACGGCGGCCTTCCGCCAGATTCTGTGGTACAAACGGTAGGCGAAATTCTGCAAAACTCGCAGCAGCTGGTAGAGCAATACCACAACCCGGCCCCCTTTTCCATGCGGCAGGTGGTGCTGGCGCCCTGCTCCCCTTTCAGCGTTACCGAAGATTTGATGCGGCAAACCGCCCTGCTGGCCCGCAGCCTTGGCGTGCGGCTGCACACCCACCTTGCCGAAACCAAGGATGAAGAGGCCTTTGTACTGCAAAAAACCGGCCTGCGGCCCCTTGCCTATATGGAGCGCCTTGGCTGGCTTGGCCCCGACGTTTGGTTTGCCCATGGCATTCATTTTAACACCGAGGAGCTGAAGCTTTTGGCGCAAACCGGCACCGGGGTAGCCCATTGCCCGGCCTCGAACATGAAGCTTTCCTCGGGGGTGGCCCGCATTCCTGAAATGCTGCAAATGGGGGTGCCGGTTGGCCTTGCGGTAGACGGCAGCGCCAGCAACGACGGCTCCAGCCTGATGGAGGAGCTGCGCACCGCTTACCTTTTGCACCGCCTTACCTATGCGGAAAAAGCCCCCAGCGGCTACGATATTTTAAAACTTGCCACCCGCGGCAGCGCCCGGGTTTTGGGCCGCGGCGACATTGGCTGCCTTGCCCCCGGCATGGCCGCCGATTTATTTGCCGTGCGGGAAAACCGACTGGAGCTTGCCGGGGCCACCTTTGACGTTGGCGGTATGCTGGCAACCGTTGGCCTGAAGAGCCCGGTGGATTATACCGTAGCGGCGGGGAAGGTAATTGTGGAAAAGGGGAAATTGCCCCACACCGACGAAGAACGCCTTTGCCGCCTTGTTGAACAGGACGCAAAAAATATGATGGCTTAACCGCAGCCGCAGCCCTTTTAAAATACCCCGCACGAAAGCAGGCCCTGGCACATTGCCCCGGGCCAATTGCCGGTGGCGGCTCTAACCGCCCGCCTTAAAACCGCCGGGCGGTTGGGTTTTGCATTTTTATGGAGCTGCCTGCCGGGCGTTGCCGCCTTGTGCAGCCATATTTTTATACCGCAAAAGCGTAAAGGCCACCAAAATTTTGAAAGGCCAGGCCCCGTTTGCCGGGGCGGCTGCCTTTGCAAACTGCCCTGTTCAAGGGCAAAACTGGCTGTTGGCTGCCCTCTATTTTTGCATAATACATCTTATCGATACTTTTTCATTTAGATTTAATGTTTGAATGGTAAGCTTATACAAAAGGAGGTAGGTTATATGAAA
>JBKEBR010000022.1:0-1854 GCA_047973285.1 Oscillospiraceae bacterium
CCAAACAACCTTCCCGGCCCGCCCCCGCCCCTTTCCTGAAAAAATCCCCGAAGCAAACAGCTTCGGGGATTTTTGTTTTGCGGCAAGCCTATTCATTTTACGGGCCAGCGCACGCGCAAGGCCTGATTTTTACACCAAATTTTATACAGGCTTCGGCCCAAGGCCCCTCAGCAAAGGGCCGCGGCCCTGTGCTGCCGAAAGCCTTGTTTTCCGGCGTCTGCCGAAAAAGTTGCCGGGGCCGCAGGCTTGCCCCGGGCTTTTTTGCACAAAAAAACCGCCTGGCTACAGGCGGTTTGGCACACAAAATTTTCTTCGGGGCGCGTTGCTGCACACAAAACCCTGCCGGGCACAAACCGGCCGTTAAAACGGCAGGCTTACAGGTTGCCGCCCTTGCGCTTTTGGCGTATAACCGCCAGCCTGCGCTTAATATCGGCACTGCTGGCCGCCAGCTGCTCTTCGGTTTGCGCCAAAATATCTTCACACAGCGTAAAGGAAGAATCGCTGATGCTTTTTGCCCTCTTTTTGGCGGTAAGCTCCAAATCGTCTGCAAGGCGCTTGCTGTTCTTCACAATTTCCTGTTCGCCCACCAAGGTGCGGGCCCGTTCCTCGGCCGCCTTCACAATTTTATCGGCCTTTTCTTTGGCTTCTACCATAATGCGGCTGCGGTCGCTGTAAATGCGCCTGGCCTCCAGAATTTCCTGCGGCAGGTTCAAGCGTATCTTTTCAATCAGCTGCCCAAGGCTTTCGGTGTCCACCATGCGCTTGCCCGACAGCGGCACCGAAAAAGCATCCTCCAGAATAATATCCATTTCGTTCAAAATATTGTCAATGTTGTTGATGCTCACCGGTTATTCCTCCTTTGCTTTTTGCTGGGAAAAGCGTGAAAGAACCATTCCCTCAAGCTCTTTGGGAACAAAATCAGACAAATCGCCCCCGAAGGCGGCAATTTCGCGCACCGCGCTGGAAGAAAGGTACATAAACCGCGCGTCGGTGGTAATGAACATGGTTTCCAGCTCGGGGTTCAGCTTTTTATTGATAAGCGCCATTTGGAACTCGTACTCAAAATCGGTAACCGCCCGCAGACCCTTTACCAAAACACAGGCCCCTTTTTGCCTGGCGTATTCGGCAACAAGGCCGCTGTGAAAATCTATTTCCACATTGGGAATGTTTGCCGTGGCCCGGCGCAGCATATCCATACGCTCTTCCAGGGTGAACCAGTTGTTTTTGGAGGGGTTCACCATAACGGTGGCAATTACTTTGTCGAACAGGTGGGAACTGCGCTCAATAATATTAATATGCCCAAAGGTAACCGGGTCGTAGCTGCCGGGGCAAATGGCAATGCGCATGAAAAACGCTCCTCTCGGGTGCATGGGTTAAGTTATGCCGGCTGCATTGTATAGCGGGTTACCATAACCGTGCCATAACGGTACTGCTTTTGCAGCACAAGCCCGCCAACCTGCGGGGAAAGCTGCAGCCCGGGCTCGCTTTCGCAAACAACAACCGCCCCCGGCGCGGCAATCCGCTCTACCCCGGGAAGAATGTGCGGCAATATGCTTTTGTTGTAGGGGGGGTCCAGCAGAATAATATCAAACTTTTGGCGGCTTTGTGCCAAAAAAGCACCGGCCTCCATACAAACCACCCGGCTTTTTTCAAACAGGCCGGTGCTGCGGCAATTGGCGGCAACCACCTCTGCCGCGGCGCGGTTTTCATCTACAAAGGTACAGCTTGCCGCCCCGCGTGAAAGCGCTTCAAGCCCCATTTGGCCCGAACCCGCAAACAAATCCAGCACAAGGGCGCCGGGAATGATAAATTGAACCGAACTGAACACGGCTTCTTTTACACGTTCAAGAGTGG
>JBKEBR010000023.1:0-24397 GCA_047973285.1 Oscillospiraceae bacterium
GCTACCTATACCGAAAACCCCAACTACAATGTTACCGTTACCACCGCCAAGCTTACCATCAACAAAAAGCAGGTTTCCATTTCGGTGGAGAATGCCAGCAAAACCTATGGCGAGGCCGACCCAACCTTCTCGGGTTCTGTGAGCGGCCTTGTCGCCGATGATGAGCTTGGCGCCATCACCTACGGCAGGGCCGTCGGCGATGAAACCAAACAAAACGCCGGGGATGATATTGCCCTCACCGCCTTCTATACCGAAAACCCCAACTACACTGTTGCCGTTACCACCGCCAAGCTTACCATCAACAAAAAGCTGGTTGCCATTTCGGTGGAGAATGCCAGCAAAACTTACGGCGAAGAAGACCCCAGCCTTACCGCCGAAGCAAGCGGCCTTGTGGGCAGCGATACCTTGGCCTATACCCTGCAGCGCGAGGCCGGTGAAGACGCCGGCGCATATAAAATTACGGTGGCCCTGGGCGAAAACAAAAACTACGAAGTAACCGCCAGCGAAGGAACCTTTACCATTTACCAAAAAACTGCACTGGTTACCCCCGGCAGCCTTGGCAAAACCTATGGCGAAGCCGACCCGGCGCTTACCGCCGCGGTAGACGGCCTTGTGGGCAGCGATACCCTAGCCTATACCCTGCAGCGTGAGGCCGGTGAAAATGTTGGCGATTACAGCATTACCGCAGCCCCCGGCGAAAACAAAAACTATGTAATAGAGGCAATAGAGGGAACCTTTACCATTGCCAAACGAGACGCCGTTATTACCGTACAAAGCACATGGAAAAACATTTACGAGTATGAACCGGCCTTGAAGGCCTCTGTAACCGGTACGGTAAATAACGAGGTTTTGAACTACACCCTTTCCCGTATAGCGGGTGAAGCTTTGGGCGATTATGCTATTAACGCCACCCTGGGGGAAAACCCCAACTACAACGTTACCGTTGTGCCCGGTGTTTTCAGCATTAAAGAACCTGCACAAAGCGCCTCCAGTTCGGTAAGCTCTTCCCCGGCAGGCTCCGCTGCCTCCAGCAGCTCGGCGCCGGTTTCTTCCGCCGCCTCTTCCGAAGCGCCTGCTTCCTCTTCTTCCCCGGCGGCAAGCTCCTCCGCCAGCACCGCCGCCATTAGCGAAGCGGCCAACCCGTTGGCCTCTGCTTCTCCCTCCTGGGCCCTTTTGAACCTGCTGCTTACCATTGCAAGCGCCTTAACCGCTGTTGCCCTGCTGGTAAGTGCGCTGGGCTCTAAAAAGAAAAATGCGGAGGATTGGGACGAACAGGAAAGCGAAAGCACCAAACACGGCTTTGTATGGAAAGCGCTGGGCATTTTACTGGGCCTGGTTGCAGCCATTGTAATGCTTTTCACACAAAAAATAAGCGGAACCATGGTTCTTGTAAACAGCTGGACCATTCTGTTCGCCGTTCTGTTTGCGGCACAATTAATTTCCGCATTCCTTTCCAAGCGCTCGACTTCTGCCGCAGATGACAGCTCTACCACCGCTTCGTAACACACTTCTATCCATTGAAAGTTCCTGGCTGCATTCAAAACAAAAAACCAGAGGGGCCATTTCCCCTCTGGTTTTTTGTTTTGTACGGCCGGCAGCAAAACCCTTTGTCCCTCTCGCAGGCTGGCCTCGCATGCAAAGGCGGCTTCTTTTGGCGCCAATGCTTTTTTTATACGGCTGCCCCCTTACGCAGTGCCTGCCGCGGTAGGTGCAGGGCAAAAAATATTTTAAGCTTTGCGGCTTTGCCACCGGCCCCCTATAAAAGCATGCGGCAAAGTTACTTCCCTTTTGGGCAAGCCCCTTTTGTGTGCCGCCACAGGCCTGCCGGCACCGGCGTGTGGTGCATAGCTTTTCCGCCTTTCAGCAAAACAATTTTAAAGCCGCCAACCACCGCGCTTTGGGGCAAAATAAATTTTGCAAGTTCTGCCAAGGTATTGGCTTGCCCCAAAACCCCAGCCCCGGCACAAAAGCGGCGCCAAAGCCCCCTGCAAATACACGCGCAGCCAGCCTGTGGGTTTAAAACCGCCGGGCCGTGCCTATTGGGGGAGGGTATAACAGCTTCCTCCCGGCGAAACAAAAAAACCTTTAAAGGCAGCTTTTTACCTACATATAAAAAGGCGCAGGCCGCTCTGCGCCGGCTTTAGGGCAAGCCCAGTTCCTTCAGTATAAAAAGCCGCAACATGAAAAGCATTGCCCGTTATTTACCGGGGTGGGGCAAAACCCGCCTTTTACCGTGAAAATGCCATAATAGAAACGATACCGCCCGGCAATGAAGCAAACTTTAAATGCGAAACGCGTAAAAAAGCAAAAAAATACCACAAAATAAATTTTAAAAAGGCAGGCCGCTGCCGGGCATGCCCCTATAATAGGGCCCCCGCTTGCAGGGCGTAAACTGTTGAAGCCGTTTTCACGCACAGGCACCCCCTGGGCACTGTTGTTACAGTGCCCAGGGGGTGCCTGCCTGCCGCCTTTGCTGCGGCGTTTTTACTTTTAGGCTGTTTTACAAGAAAAGCGGCAAAACCGCGCGCTGCCTTTTCCTTATGCCGCGCTTTGGCTTTGGGGTTCTCCCTGCTGGCCGCCTTCGCCTTGGCCGCCGGGCATGCCGCCGCTCTGCTGCACCACAATGGAAACCACCGTATCGCCATCCATTTCAATTTGCAGAATCTCGCCCACAGCAATGTCTGAAATGCTGCCGGCACTTTCGCCGTCCTGCCCTTTCAGCGTAATGGACACGCCGGTGGCTGAAATAGTGGTTTCCTCACCCGTTGCGGTAAACCCGCCCCGGGCGCCGCCCTGGCCCTGCTGGCCTTCGCCCTCACCCGGCTGGGGCATGCTGCCGCTTTGCCCCTCCGGCAATTCGGGCATACTGCCCGAGGTGCCCCCTTCGGGCGGGGTTTGGCCCTCTGGCCGGCTTTCCCCCGAGGCCGGGGCTTCGCCCTGCACGCCGGAATTGCCGCCCTCGGGCCTTGCCTCCATGCCTCCACCTGCCATTTCGCCAAGAGCAAGGGTAATGTCGTCCCCATCAATGGCGGTTACCTGGCCGTATACATAGTTGCCCTGCTGCTGGCCGGCGGAAGACGCCGCCTGGGAGGCGGCCGAAGAGGACGACGCGCTTGCGCTGCATGCCGCCATCAGGCAAACTGCCAAAACCACCGCCGCCAAACCGTATACCTTTTTGTTCTTCATCATTTTCACCTGGTCTTTCAAGTAATATTTTATTTGCGGCGGCAGGCCGCAAAGCCGGGCGCGCAGCCCGGCTTTTACGCGTACAGCCTGCCGTCTTCTATGCGAACAATTCTCTGCGCGTTTTCCGCCACCTGCAAATCGTGGGTAATCATAAGAATGGTATTGCCCTGCCGGTTTAGCTCTTTAAACAGCTGCAGCACCTCTATGCCGGTTGCCTTGTCCAGCGCCCCGGTGGGCTCGTCGGCCAGCAGCACCGCCGGCTGTGTGGCCAGCGCCCTTGCAATGGCAACCCGCTGCTGCTGCCCGCCCGAAAGCTCGTTGGGCTTGTGGCCGGTGCGGTCGTTCAGCCCAAGGGCGCTAACAATGCCCTCTACCTGTTTGGTTGCCTGCTGCTGGGAAAGGCCCCGGGCCAATAGCGGAATAATAATGTTTTGCAGCACCGTATAGCGGGGCACCAGGTGGTATTTTTGAAAAATAAAGCCAATTTCCTTGTTGCGAATGCCCGTAAGCTCGGCGTCGTTGCGCTTGCCAATTTCTATTCCGTTCAAAACATAGCTGCCCGAAGTGGCCCTGTCCATGCAGCCCAAAATATTCATAAGGGTGCTTTTGCCGCTGCCCGAAGGCCCCAAAATGGCTATAAATTCGCCGCGCTCCACCGTAAGGCTTATGCCATGCAGAATTTCAAGCTGTTCTTCCCCCATTTTGTAGGTTTTTACAATATCGCTGGCATAAATAATTTCGGCCCGCTCTGCCACGAGGGGGCTTTCCTCTGCCCGGCTGTTTTGGTACGCAAAAAGTTTTGCCTTTTTACCCGGCGCTGCTGCTGCCCTGCTGCTGTCCATTTGCTTCGCCTCCATTATTTTGTGTTGTACCGGTTGTGGCGGTTGTGGTAGATTGCTGGCTGATAATGGTAATTTCGGTAATTACCTCCTGCCCGGCATCGTTTGTTTGCAGCGTTAGTTGCAGCACATAGCCGGCCGCAAGGCGCGCAAAGGTGGTTTTTACGGTTTCTCCGTTTAACTCATACAAAACCGGTGTTTTTACCGGAATGGTGTAGGTGGCCGTTTGCCCGTTTGAAACAAACCCGCCGCCCATACCGCTGCCCATGCCGCCCTGGGTTTGCTGGGCGCTGCCTTGCCCGCCGCCCGCTTCCATTTCCCCGCCCATTTCAGGCATGCTGCCCGTGGGGGCCTGCATGCCTTCGCCGGTTTGCCCCGGGCCGCCGCCCTGCATTGCCTGCCCGCCAGCGGCGTCGCTGCCTGCCGCAGGCCAGGTGCCAGTTTGGCTTTCGTCTGTTTGCTGGGCATCTTCTGAAGGCTGTGAAATTTCGGTATAGCTGCCAAGCTGCACCACCATTTCATTGCCGTTTATTTCTTCTATGGTTGCGTAGGTTGTTTGGGCTTCTGTTTCGGAAGAAGCCTGCCAGCCCGAGCACCCTGCCAAAAGTGCAATTAGCACCACGCCTAAAACCGCGCAGGTCAACCCTTGTTTTGTGCTGCCGCCCACCTGCATCCACCTTTCTTTTGTGGTTTATTCACCCGCTGCCAGCGCCTGTACCGGCTCCAGCTTCGAGGCTTTCAACGCGGGGTAAAACCCGAATATTGTACCGGTAAAAACTGCAAACACAAAGGCTGCAACGGCGCCTATGGGGCTGGGCTCCATGCGCATGCCCGCAAGCTGTACAAGGGGTATAAGCAGGTAGCCAACGCCCACCCCCAACACGCCGCCCAGCACCGAAATAAGGTTGCCCTCTACCAGAAATTCCAGCAAAATATCCCGGCGCCCACAGCCCACAGCCCGCAAAACCCCAATTTCGGGGGTGCGCTCCTGCACGCTTACAAACAAAACATTCATAATGCCAATGCCGCCCACCACAAACACTATAACGGCAACCGCCAAAAGCAGGGTGGCAAGGGTGTTTGCGCTGGCGGTGGCGGCCTCCATTTTGCTGCCAGCGTCGGTAATGGTAAAGGTTGCCTTCGGGTAGTTTTCGGCCAAAACCGCCTCTATATTGGTAATTACCGCATCCATGCCGGAAAGGTCGCTGGTAACAGCGGTAATTTGGGGTGAAAAATCGGTGCCCAAAATGTATTTTTCGCTGGTGCTGAACGGAACAAAAATGGTGGTGTCGGGGCTGATGCCGCTGGTAACCGACCCCATCGACTGCAAAACGCCGTTTACAACATAGCTGCGTCCGTCAATGTTCAGCACCGAGTCGTAGGCCTCGTAGGCAGAGCCGAAAATTTCTGTGGCAACGGTGGCGCCAATAACGCACACCTTTTCGCTTTCGGTATTGTTGTCGTCGGTTATAAATTCGCCAATTTGCACGGTGAGGTTGGAAACATCGGCAAAGGAGGCCACCACCCCTGCAATGCTGTATTCGGTTTCCTCCTCCAAGTCGCCGCCGGTTACCGTTGTTTTGCCGGTGGCTGAAATGGTAGAGTTGGTAATATTGGGTACAAACAGGGCAATATCCTCGGCATCTTCGGCGGAAAGAGTTATGTTTTCGGTATTTTCAAAGGTAAAGCCACCCATGCCGCCCCCTATGCCGCCCATGCCCCCGGCCATGTCGCCGCTGGGCATTTTGCCGCCTGCCGCCGCGCCGCCACTGGGCATGGTGCCACCGCCGCCTGCCATACCGCCGCCGCTTGGCATTCCGCCCCCGCCAAAGCCGCTGCTGCCGGTGGAATCATCGCTTCGCTCGTAGGTAATATCAATGGCCCCGGCCGAAAGGTTGGCAAACTGGTCGGCCACCTCGGCCTGGCCGCCAAGCCCTACGGCAATAACCAGTACAATGGTGGCGGCCCCCACAATAATACCAAGGCTTGTAAGCAGTACCTTTACCTTGTTGGCAAAAATATTGACAAGCACCATGCGAACAATTTCAGAAAAACGCATTGTGTTTTACCGCCTTATTCCTGCGCCGTGGCACTGCTGGCAATTAAGCACACATCGCCCTCTGACAGGCCGCTTTGAATTTCCACATTTCGCCCGTCGGAAAAGCCGGTGGTAATCTCCACCTTTTCAACCGTACCGTCGGCCAGCTGGCGCTGCACATATTCCTTGGTGCCCTCTTGGGTAATGGCCTTGTTGGAAACATACAGCACATCGCTTACCGATTTGGTAATAAAGGTAACCGTACCGGTCATTCCCTGGTAAAGCTTGGAAACATCGTTGCCGCTTAACAGCACCGTTACGGTGTAGCTTACGGTAGAGGCGCCCTCCCGCGAGGGGGAAACCGCTATGGAGGAAATAACGCCGTCGTAAGGGGTTTCAAAGGCATCCAGCTGCACGCTGGCGCTTTGCCCCACGCTGAGATCCACCACATCCTCCTGGGCAATAGACACGCTTACGTTTACCTCGGCACTGTTGGTAACGGTAAACAGCGCCATGTTGGCGCTTACCTCCGAGCCTTCGGTGGCCGATACCGTCATAACCGTACCGGTGCAGGGGGCCACAATGGTGCCGTCGCCCGCCACCGCATTAAAATCATCAAGGGCCGTTTTAGCCGTTGACGCCTGGTTGGAGGCATCGGTAATTGCCTGGTTAATTTCAGCCACCGCCACGTCGTACAGCGATTTGGCATTTTTAAAAGCCGCAAGCTTGGTGTTCATTTCTGCTTCTGCCGTGGCCGTGCCGGTGCTTTGGGCATGCTGCGCCTCTTGCAGCTTGGTTTCGGCGGCGGTAACCGCTGCCTCTTTGGCTGCCAAAGCGCTTACCGCCTCATTGTAGGCAATTTCAGCTTCGGCCGCCGTGGTGGGCGCGCTGCTGCCCGAAGAATCTGAGGAGGAAAAGGACGACACTTCCGACGAGGAAACGCTACCCGATAAAAAGGCCTGCCAGGTGTCGTACGCCTTGGTTTTGGCCGCCGCCGCGGAATCTCTGGCGGTTTTGGCCTGGTCCAGCGAGGCCTGGGCGCTGTCTACCGTGTCTTGCAGCTTTTGTACGGCCAAATTGTATTCGGTGGCCGCGGCGGTTTCATACGAAAGGTTTGTCTCGTAATCGGCCAGCGCCTGTGCCAAAGAAGCGTCTTTGCTGGCCGTAAGCTTTTTCAGCTGGCTTGCAAGCTTGCTGTAGGCAAGCTCCAGCTCGCTGCGTTTTTCACTTACCACGCTGGAGCTTAGGGTTGCCAGCACATCTCCTTCGGCAACCTCCTGCCCTACGGTTACGTTTACGGTTTCCACCGTGGCGCTTATGTCCAGCGTAACCGATTCGGTGGCCGGGGCAACCGTACCGCTTTCGCTGATACCGGTAATAATATCGCCACGCTCTACGGTTGTTTCTTTGGTAAGGCTGCTGTTTACCTCGGCGGCAGAAACCGAACTTCTGCCCAGCACCGCCCAAACTATGCCGCCGCAAACCGCAAGGGCCAGCACCAATGCAACAATTCTCACCTTTTTCATGTGAAACAACTTTCGAACATTTTCCTTCACTTTTGCCATGGATGCATCCTCCTGTTTTGGGCCCGCAACACGCTGCGGCAACACAGCGCGGCACGCCGGCATACCGGCCCGCCCCTTTTGCTTTTAAATTGAAAAGGCTTGCGGCCGCCCCGCCAACCGGCAAAGGCTTTTATGCCCAAACAAACGGGTGGTTTTTTGGGCAACCGCCATACAAGCAACTGCCTATTATCATATCCGGCAAATGTGGCAGGGTTTTGCAAGCTGCCTGTATGGCTTCTGAACGTTATATGATGGTTGTGTGAAGAAAGCCCCTGTTGTACTTTTGAATATTTTTAAAATAAAAAAGGCAGCTGCCCTTTTCCCGTTTAAAAGGGGCAGCTGCCTTTTTATATGCTTTTCATTTTGGTTTTGTACCTTTGCCGGCTTTTCCAATTTTGGGGGCAAGCCTTTGCCCTGCGGCCTTCCCTGCCTTTTTCTTTTAAAGTGGCTTTACGCTTTTCTATTCCGGCTTTTTTCTTTCCAAAGCCCTTCGCCCCCAAAAATTTTACACAGGCGCGGCACGCCGTTTACAATTCCGCTGGGCATGGGGCGGCCCCTTGCCCACTGTGCAAGGCCTTTTTTACCTTTGCGCGGCTGGCGGGCCTTCACATACCGCGGCCCGCGGCAAAAAAATGCCTTTTCACTTTATAACCAGGCCAATTTATGCCCCCAATAAAACACCGGCTTTGGGGCAAAGCAAAAACGGCAGCCTCCCCAAAGGGAGGCTGCCGCCGAAAAGCAGAAATTAGGCTTCTACGGTTGCGTTCATAAAGTACCAGTAACCGGTGGCAGAGTGCCATACGCCGGAAACCTTATCGCTCAGCAGATAGAAGTCGTTGTAGTAGGCGAGCGGAATAACACCGGCATCACTCATCAAAATATCCTCGGCCTGGTGCAAAGCAGCAAAGCGCTCGGTAGGATCAACGGTGGTGCGGGCGGTTTCAATGGCGGCATCATAGGCGGGGTTCGAATATTTACCGTCGTTGTTGCCGCTGGTGCTGTACAGGTTTTCCAGCAGGTTGGAAGGGTCGTTGTAGTCAAATACCCAGCCGTTCCGGGCAGACATATAGGCGCCGGCGCGGCGGTCGGCACTGAAGGTGGCCCATTCAACAATTTTTACCTCGGTGGTAAGGCCCAATTCTCCCCAGGCAGCCTGCAGGTACTCGGCAACTGCCTTGTGGTAACCGGCATCGTTGGTGGCATATTCAATAACGGGCAGGCCTTCGCCGCCGGGGTACCCGGCCTCTACCAGCAGTTCCTTGGCTTTGGCCAAATCGCCTTCAAAGTCGGTGGTGTCAATGTAGAGCTCGCCGCCGTTGGCATTGTCCATAAACGGGGTGCCGTCGGCATCGGTAATGCCGGGGCCAATAAAGTTGCCGGCGGGGGTATAGGTGCCCTGCATAATGGTGTTGGCAACATATTCGCGGTCAATGGCAAGGCTAAGCGCCTGCCGAACGAGCGGGTCGTTGAGGGGAGCTTCCTGGTTGCGAACGCTCACATAGTAGGTGCCCATGATGGGATCTACATGGAATTCGCTGTTGCCGGTAAGGCTGGGAATTTCCTCGGTGGGAACGTCCTTAATCATCTGCAGCTCGCCGGTTTGGTAGGCGCTGTACGAAGCGTTGGCGTCTTCCATCAGCATAAATTTCACGCTGTTTACGGTAACGCTGTCGGCATTCCAGTAATTGGGGTTTTTGCTCATGGTAATGTGAGAGCCGGGAACCCACTCGGTTACATACAGGGGGCCGTTGGACACATAGGTGGCCGCTTCGGTTGCCCATGCATCGCCGTTCGCTTCTACGGTGGCCTGCTGTACAGGGCTTAAGGTAGCAAACGCGGCAAGGTCGGCAAAGTAGGGGGTAAAGCTGGCAAGCTCAACCACAAAGGTCTGGTCGTCGGGGGCCGAAACGCCCAGCGCATCCACATCACCGGCCTGGGCTTCGGCAAAACCCTTTACCATGCCCAACACGGTTTCAGCGTAGGGGGCGGCCACAGCCGGGTCTACAACGCGCTTCCAGCTGTAAACAAAATCGCCGGCAGTAATCGGGGTGCCGTCAGACCACACCAGGCCGTCGCGCAGGTGGAAGGTCCAGGTAAGGCCGTCTTCCGAAACGTCATAGCTCTCGGCCTGGCCGGGCTGTACGTTGTTGTCCTTATCGGTTACCAAAAGGCCCTCAAAAGCGTGAACGAGCATATTACCGCCATCGACGGTGGTGTTCAAAGCGGGGTCAATGGTTTCAGGGTTGGGGCCAACCTGAACCGCCAAATCGGCACCAGTGGTAGCTGCCTGGGAAGTGCTGCCAGAGCCGGCAGCAGGGCTGGAGCTCGCGCTGCCACCGCAAGCGGTAAGCACAATGCTGAGCGCCATGAGCGCTGCCACTAAAAAAGACAGTTTCTTCATAGTGCATTCCTCCTTGTAATTATTCTTCATTTAATTTATTACATACATAAGCAAAGGCCCGGAATTTTGCCAGTTAACCTCATGATATGCAGATAACACATTTAATTATACATACCCGCTCGAAAACTTCAATTGATTTGCCATGTTTGTTATCCTTTTGCAACTCAAGTACAGCACATTGCACAATTACGCCTGCCTGCAGGCCGGTTGTTTTTAATACATGTACAATTTATTGAATGCGCTCAATGTGGTGGCAGGCTGTAAAGTGGCCTGCGGAAACCTCTCTCCACACCGGCTCCTGCTCGGCACAGGTTGCGTCGGCATAAGGGCAGCGGGTACGAAAACGGCACCCGGAGGGCGGATTTACCGGGCTGGGCACATCCCCCTCCAACACAATGCGCTTGGTGGTTCGGCTCACCTCGGGGTCGGCAATGGGAATGGCCGAAATAAGGCTGCGGGTATATGGGTGTACACTGTGGAAGGCCAGTTCATAGCTTTCGGCAAGCTCTACCAGCTTGCCCAGATACATAACCCCAATGCGGTTGGAAATATGCTTTACCACCGAAAGGTCATGCGCAATGAAAAGGTAGGTAAGCCCCAGTTCGTTTTGCAGGTCTTCGAACATGTTTACCACCTGCGCCTGAATGGAAACATCCAGCGCGGAAATGGGCTCGTCGCACACAATAAACTCGGGGTCTACCGCAAGGGCGCGGGCAATGCCCACGCGCTGGCGCTGCCCGCCGGAAAACTCATGGGGGTAGCGGTTGGCATGCTCTGAGTTGAGGCCCACCTGCTCCAGCATGTGAATAATGCGCTCCTGGCGCGCCTTTTTGTTGGCGGCCAGCTTGTGAATATCAATGGCTTCACCAACAATATCGCCCACCGTCATACGGGGGTCAAGGCTGGCGTAGGGGTCTTGAAAAACAATTTGCATTTTGCGGCGGTACGCAAGCATGTTCACCGCTGTTTTTTTGCTGCGCCGGGGCTTTCCCTCGGCGTCTTGCAGCGGTTTGCCCTCGTCGTCCAGCAGCGGCAAATTACCGCTGTCGAACAAGGTGGTGCCATCATATAAAATACGGCCGCCGGTGGGGGGCGTAAGGCGCAAAAGGGTGCGCCCGGTGGTGGTTTTGCCGCAGCCGCTTTCCCCCACAAGGCCAAGGGTTTCTCCCTTGCGAATAAAAAAGGAAACGTCGTCTACCGCTTTTACCACCCGTTTTTCAAACAGCTTGCCGCCGGTTACGGGAAAGTACTGCTTCAGGTTCTGCACTTCAATCAGCTTTTTTTCCGTCATTGTGCATTCCCCCCCGCGTTCTTTTCATATTCTTTTTTTTGCAAAAGCCAGCAGGCGCTGTAATGCTCGCCTTTTAAAGCCGTATGGGGCGGCATCTCCCGCAGGCACAGCTTCATGCAGGCGGCGCAGCGGGGGGCAAAGGGGCAGCCCTTGGGCGGGTTCAGCATATCCACCGGGGTGCCCTCAATGGGCACAAGGCGGGTGTGCTCTTTTTCGTTCAGCTTGGGAATGCTGCGCAAAAGCCCTTTGGTGTATTCGTGGGCGGGCCGGTAGAAGATATCGTCCACCGTGCCCGACTCCACCACCTTGCCCGCATACATAACGGCAATGCGGTTGCACATGCTGGCAACCACGCCAAGGTCGTGGGTAATCATAATAATGGCCATGCCCAGCTTTTCTTTTAAATCCATCATCAGTTCTATAATCTGCGCCTGAATGGTTACGTCCAGCGCAGTGGTGGGCTCGTCGGCAATCAGCAGCTTGGGTTCGCAGGCAAGGGCAATGGCGATCATAACGCGCTGGCGCATACCGCCCGAAAGCTCGTGGGGGTACTGCTTCAAGCGTTTTTTGGGTTCGTTGATGCCCACCAGCGCAAGCAGCTCCTCCGCCCGGGCATTGGCCTCGGCCCGGGTTTTGCCGGTATGCAGCAAAATAACCTCCCGTATTTGGTTGCCAATGGTATAAACCGGGTTCAGGCTGGTCATGGGGTCCTGAAAAATAATGGAAACCTCATTGCCGCGCATTCTGCGCATTTCCTTTTCAGACATTTCATTGATGCGGTGGCCGTTAAAATCAATGGTGCCGCCTATCAGCCGGCCGGTATAGGCGGTAAGGCCCATCAGGCTGTAGGCCGTAACCGATTTTCCCGAACCCGATTCGCCCACAATGCCCAGCACCTCGCCGTCGTTTACATACAGCGAAACATCGTTCAGCGCTTTCACTTCGCCCGCCGGGGTAAAAAAAGAGAGGCGTTCATTTTGAATGTCCAGCAAATATTTACTCATCTGTTTACGCCTCCTTTTAGCCTTCTTTAAGTTTGGGGTCGAAGGCGTCTCGCAAACCGTCGCCCAGCAGGTTGAAGCTGAGAATGATAAGGCTTATTAAAAAGGCCGGGGCAAACAGCAGGTAGGGGTAACTTTGAAACCCATTGGTGGCCGCGCTGGCAAGGCTGCCAAGCGAGGGCATGGGCACCGCCACGCCAAGGCCCAGAAAAGACAAAAAGCTTTCGGTAAAAATAGAGGAGGGAATTTGCAGTGTGGTGGTAACAATAAGGGTGCCAATGCTGTTGGTAAGCAGGTGCTTGCGAATGATGCGCCCATTGGAAGCGCCAAGGGCGCGGGCCGCCACAACGTATTCGCTTTCCTTTAAAGAGAGTACCTGGCTGCGCACAATGCGGGCCATGCCCACCCAGTACAGCAGGGCAAACACAATAAAAATGCTGATGAGGTTTACCCCCAGGGTTTGAACCCACTTAAAGGAGGGGTTTTCCGCCAACACCTTAATGGGGCTTTCCAGCGCAAAAGAGAGCAGAATAATCAACAAAATATCCGGCACCGTGTAAATAATGTCCACAATGCGCATCATAATAAGGTCAACCCAGCCGCCAAAAAAAGCGGCAATAGAACCGTACAGGGAGCCAATTACCAAAATAATGCCGGAAGCAATAAGCCCAACCAGCAGCGAAACACGGCTGCCCATCATAACCCGAATGGCATAGTCGCGGCCCAGCTTGTCGGTGCCAAGCAGGTGGGGAAACACCTTGCCGCCCGCGTCAATGGCAGCCTGCTCCTGGGCCGAATATTCCATGGGCGCAAGGTTTTCCGAGCCGCGAATTTGCTGCTCGTAGGCGTAGGGGTAAAAGGCAGGCACGGCAAACGAAAAAACCATAATAATTAAAATGATAACAATGCACACCATGGCAATGGGGTTTTTGCGCAGCCTGCGAACACCGTCGCGCCAAAAGCTTACGCTTTCGCGCATAACAACAAGGCTTTGTTTCTCCTCGTCGGAGGCGGGAAGAAAATCTTCCGGTTTTAATTTCAGCTGAAAGCTTAAAGGGTTCTTTTCCATTCCATCCGCCTCCTTTTAATTCAATTTAATGCGGGGGTCAATCAGCTTGTACGCCACGTCCACCAGCACATTCATAAAAATAAGCAGTACCGCCAAAAATATGGTGGTTCCCATAATCATGGGGTAATCGCGGTTGGTAATAGAGCTTACAAACTCTTTGCCAAGGCCGGGAATGGAGAATATTTTTTCCACCACAAAACTGCCCGTAAGGGTATAGGCCAGCATGGGCCCAATGTAGGTAACCACCGGCAGAATGGCGTTGCGCAAAGCATGCTTGAACAGGCTTTTCCAGTGGGAAAGCCCCTTTGCCTTTGCCGTTCGCATATAGTCTTGCCCCAGCACGTCCAGCATGGAAGACCGCATAAGGCGCGCAATATACGCCGTTGGGTAAAAGGCCAGTGAAAAAACAGGCAAAATATAGTGAAGGGGAGAGGTGAGCCCAAAGGTTGGCAGCCAGCCCAGCCTTACCCCAAAAAAATACATGGTTAAATTGCTGAGCACAAAGCTGGGCACCGCAATGCCGAAGGTGGCAAACACCCGGATAAGATTGTCCAGCCATTTGCCGCGCTTAACCGCCGCTACGCTGCCAATGGGAATTCCCACCGCCAGCGCCACCAGCACCGAAATGCCCCCAAGCCGGGCCGAAACCGGAAATTTGGAGGTTACAATAGACATTACCGTGCGCCCGCGCTGCTTCAGGCTGTCGCCCAAATCTCCCTGCAGGGCATTCTGTAAATACAGCCTGAACTGGGTGCCCAGGGGCTTGTCCAGCCCGTATTTGGCGTTCAGCGCCGCCATGGCCTCCGCCGTCATGGCCTTTTCAGAAATAAAAGGCCCACCGGGCACCATGTTCATCAGAAAAAAGGTAAGGGTAATCACCACAAAAATAGTCAGTGCGGCCAACGCTATCCTTTTTATGAAATACCGAGCCATTCATTCAACTCCCTGTAAAAAAGTACGGCTGCCAAGAAACAGGCTTTTTTGTTTCTCTGGTTGGCCCCACCGTTTTTTTCCTTTTCCGCATGCCGGTTTACAACAAAACAATGGTGTTCAAAAGGAAACCTTTAAAACACCATTGTGTATAACCTTGGTATACAATTTTATCAACTTTTACGCGCTTTGTCAATTTCTGCTGGGCTTTTTAACAACAGGGAAAGGCCCAATTCCATTGCTTCAAAAAGAAATGTATACTTTCTTGCATTTCTTTCAAAACCCGCAAAGGGCCGCCCTTCAAAAAAACCATTGCATCAAAGTGGTTTTCTAACAGAAGCCTTCACTACCCACTGTATAATAAATCATCTTTTTTGTTTACAAAAACATCTGCGGCCTTGGCTAAAAAACGGCAGGGCCCTTCTGTGCTTTTTTAAAGGCCCTTTAAATGCCTTTTTGCGCCACCCGCAGGGGGCTTTGCTGCAAAAAAGCCCGGTTTATTCGCACATTTCACGGTTTACAGGCGGCAAAACCACCACAAAGCAGCTGCCGCCACCCACCGCGCTTTGCACCGCAATGCTGCCGCCGTGGGCCTGTACAATTTCCCTTGCCACCGCAAGGCCAATGCCGCTGCCGCCGGTTTCACGGGTGCGGGAGGTATCGGCCCGGTACAAATGGTCAAAAATATGCGGCCGGTCGGCCTCGTCTATTCCGGCCCCGGTGTCTTGCACCGTAAGGCGGGTGCCCGCAGCCGTGTTTTTTGCCGCAAGGGTAACCCGCCCGCCGGGCGGGGTGTATTTTACGGCGTTGGACACCAGGTTCACCAGCACCTGCCCAAAACGGCTGTAATCGGCCCAAATAAAGCAGGGCCCCCCTTCCACCGAAACCGCAAGCGCCTTTTTTTGTATTTCGCTTTCAAACGCGCGCACCACCCCGGCCGCCTGTTCGGTTACATCGTAGCCGGTTTTGTTCAGCTGCACCGGCCGGCTTTGCACCTCCACCAGGCGGTCCACCTCCGACACCATCTGCCCCAGCCGGGTAATTTCACCCCGCAGCCCCTCCAGCCGTTCCGGCGTGGGCTGCCAAAGGCCGTCAATCATGGCCTCCAAATTGGTTTGCAGCGCCGTAAGCGGGGTGCGGAGCTCGTGGGAATAATCGCCCGCCATGCGTTTTTTAAGCGCCAGCTGTGTTTGCAGGCTTTCGGCCAAATGGTCTCTGCTGGCCGAAAGCGCGTCAATTTCCGCCGTGTTGGTGGTTTCGGCAATTCGCTGCCCGTAATTTCCCTCGGCAATGCTTTTGGCCTGCTGGGTAACCTTTTGCAGCGGGGCGGAAATTTTAGAGGCCATAAAAAAGCCAATGCCAATGGCCGCCGCCAAAAACACCGCCCCGGTTGCCAAAAAGGCGCCGCTCCACCGGCTTATAAAATTGTGCTCGCCCTCGTCGATATAAAACGGGCCGTAATACCCAAGGGTAATGGTGCCAAGCGCAAGGCCCCTGTCTGAAAAAAACTCAATTTCATCTTCGGTGTATTCGCCACTGTAGCCGGGAAAGGTTTCCTTCATATAGGCTTCCATGCCGTCGTTTTCCCGCTCGCAGCAGCCGTGGGCCTGCTTGGTAATGCAAAACAGCTCGGTGCCGGCGGTGTCGTACACCATCAGCACAATGCCCTGCTCCAGCAGCGAATTGCCAAGGGTTTCAAAAAAATGGCCGCCGGGCGCAGCGCCGCCTTCGGTATAGCTGCTGGCAATCAGGCTTACTACCTCCTGGTTTTTCATCTCCTGCTTATGGGCAAGGTACACCTCGAACTGCTTCTGAAAAAAATAGCTCGACACCAGCAACAGCGACCCCACCAGAAAAATGGCAATCAGGCAATAGGAAAATACCAGCTTTGCCGCAAGGCTCAGTTTCATTGTTTTCTCCCCGGCGGCTATCGGCCGCCAAAACGGTAGCCAATGCCCCGCACGGTTACCACATATTGCGGGGCAGACGGCTCGGTTTCTATTTTGCTGCGCAGGTTTTTAATGTGCGAATCAACCGTTCGCTCGTACCCTTCAAAGGCAAGGCCAAAGGCGCTGTCAATCAGCTCTTCCCGCGTAAAGGTTTTTTGGGGCAGCCCGGCCAGCGCCTCCAATATTTTATATTCGCTGGCCGTAAGGCCCGCAGGGCGCCCCGCTTTGTACACCGCGCGGGCATCAAAATCAATTTCCAAATCTCCGCCGTTCCACTGCATGCGGCTGTACAGCGCCTGCCCGGCACCCGGCACCCGGCGCAGCAGGCTTTGCACCCGCACCACAAGCTCGCGCGGGCTGAAGGGCTTGGTAAGGTAGTCGTCCGCCCCCATTCCAAAGCCCTCTACCTTGTCGTCCTCGGTGGCCCTGGCCGTCAGCATAATTACCGGAATGGCCGACCGCTTTCGAATATGGCGGCAAACCTCGTCGCCGCTAACCACCGGCAGCATGCGGTCCAGCACGGCAAGGGCGGGCCCCTGCCCGGCAAACAGCTCTATTGCCCTGGCGCCGTTTTCGGCCACCAGCACCGCATAGCCCGCGTTTTCAAGGTACACCTTTACGGCGGCGGCAATTTGGGCTTCGTCCTCCGCCACCAAAATAGTGATTTTTTTATTCTGCTGCAAAGGCGGTTCCTCCTCTTGCCCCAAGGCCCGGCAATTGTTTATACCCTGTTTCCATGAAATTTTTATGGAGATAGTATACCACACGGCCCTCCCTTGGCCGCTTTACGGCAGGTGGCCCGGTAAAGCCTTACCGGGCCACACAGCCTCCCGGCGCAAAAACCGGGCCCTAGGCCTTTGCCAGCGCCCACCACAAGCATTGCTCCGTTTGGCGGGTTTGCGCCATGCCGCATTTTTGCAGCACCCGCATGGAGGCTTTATTCCATTTTTCGGTTTCGGCCACAACCGCCCGAACGCCCGGCTGCGCCAGCGCCCAGCCGCACAGCGCCCTAGCCGCTTCGGTTGTGTAGCCCTTCCCCGCAAACGCCCCGGCTATGCCGTACCCAATTTCCACTTCTCCCGCGGCGCCGGGCGGGCCTTTAAAGCAGGCCGACCCCACAATGCATTTTTGCCCCGGCAAAACAAACAGCCAAAATGTATGGTAAATATCGTTTTCGTCCTGCTTCATTTGCCGCACCTGCCCCCGCAAAATGCGCCGGAATTCGTCATCCGGCCTTTCGCCCCGGTAATGCAGGCCGGTGGCCCCCTCCAGCCTGTGCACATCTTCGGCCCAGGCGGCAAGCTGCGCCCTGGTAAGCGGCAGAAGGATAAGCCTTTTTGTCTCTATCAATTTTTTCTACAACCCTTCCTTTGCAGAAAGGCCGCGCCCGCGCCGCAGGTTACCCTGCCGCGGCAAATGCCCTCTGTATGGCCGCACGCCTGTTCTGCTTCTTTTTTGTGTGCCGCGTGCCAAAGAGCCTTTTCATATTCTTCACCTCCCGGGGAATGGTAGTTTCACTATATAACAGCCCCTGCCGGAATACAAGCGTTAAAACCGCAAATTTGTCTTTATATAAAATACATGTCTTCCAATTTCAGCGGTTTTTGTAAAAAAATGCGCTGCCGCCTTCTCATTTGAAAACCAACGTGATAAAATGTTCTCCATTAAGCTTTTGCAATTTTTGCCGGCAGGTGTACCGGCAAAAATGTATTTCGCTCAAAAGCAATTATACCAAGGGGAGGAATTTATGAACAACTTTTTGGCAATGGCCAACTCCGGCACCATGTACTTAATTGTGGGCGTGGTCATCGTTTTTGTTACCCTGATGTCGGTGGTTTTTATGGTAAAGGCCTACCGCGAGGGGGTGCGCATTGGTATGGACAAAAAGGTTTTGCACAAGGCCATTACCTCCAGCGCGGCTTTTTCGGTGGTGCCCTCTATTGGCGAGCTCATCGGGGTTATTGCCCTTTCCGGTTCACTGGGGGTGCCCATTCCCTGGATGCGCCAGTCGGTAATAGGGGCGCTGCACTACGAAACCATGGCGGCCGATTTGGCGGCCAAAGCGGCGGGGCTGCCCGCCCTGG
This sequence comes from Oscillospiraceae bacterium, assembly GCA_047973285.1. Lineage (GTDB taxonomy): Bacteria > Bacillota > Clostridia > Oscillospirales > Ruminococcaceae > JAAYCI01. Next base: position 18,354 of record JBKEBR010000023.1, read on the forward strand.
CCGCCGAATACATGAACGGCAGCGTATTTGTTTCGATTATTTTTGTAATGACCTTCGGCATTATTTGGGGTAGCGTTTTTTGCATTTTCGGCCTTAAAAAATACCAAAAAAAAGTAATTAACAAGGTGGGCAGCAAAGACAGCCGCTGGGGCGGCCTGCTGTTCAACGCCATGTTCATTGGCATGGTGTGCGCCTTTGTGGGCGCCGGCTTTGCGGGGCTGCGCTCGGGCAATTTTTTAAACCTTATCTCCATTGCCGTTTCGGCGGCTTTTATGGCCGTTTTCACCTTTTTAACCGAAAAAGCAAAACAAAAATGGCTGGAAAGCTTTGCGGTTTCTTTCGCCATGGTGCTGGGCATGGCCGCCGCCATTTGGGGCAACCATATTAAGGGCGGGGCCAATGCCACCCTGCTTTCGGCCCTTGCCATTTTGGCGGCCCTTGCCGTAATTGCCCTGTTTACCTGGCTTACCCCCCGCAACAACCCCACCGCCACACAACACGGAGGTGCCCTGGATGACTGAGAAAACAACTGCCGTAAAGCCCGAAAAAGATTTTAACGACACCATGCACACCTATGGGCGCTGGTGGTCCTCTGTTTCGGTTATTATGATGCTTCTGGTGCCCTTGTTTGTGGCCCTGTATTTTAACACCACCCCCGACATGCGGGGCCTTATTATGGGCAGCATCAGCATTTGCATCATCTACCTGCCCTCCAGCATTGTGGAGGTGGTTACCTACGCCCCCATGATTGGCACCGGGGCCACCTACCTTGCCTTTATCACCGTCAACCTTACCACCTTAAAGGTGCCCTGCGCCATGAACGCCCGCGAGCTGGCGGGCACTGAATACGGCACCAGGGAAAACGAAATTATCTCCACCCTTTCGGTGGCGGTTTCCTCGCTGGTAAGCGCCCTGGTGCTGCTGGTTGGGGTACTGCTGCTGGTGCCCCTTACCCCCATCATCGCCTCCTCTACCCTGCAGCCCGCTTTCAACATGGTGGTGCCCGCCCTGTTTGGCGCCCTTGGCTACAAATATTTTTCCAAAGCGCCGCTGGTGGCGGTGGCCCCCTTTGCCTGCATGGCCCTGCTTTGCCTGCTGGTGCCCGCCGCCGCAGGGCAGGTGGCGGTGCTGGTGCCCGTTTCCGCCCTTATTTCCATTGGCATTGCCCGCGTTTTGTATGTAAAAGGCAAAATTTAAATTTGGCGCTTTTGCCCGGCGCCGGCACAAAGGAGTTTTAGCATGGTTGCACTGTATGTTCTTCTCTGTATTTTGGCGGTTGTGGTTTTATTGCTGCTGGCCGCGGCCCTGCGCACGCTTTTCATTAAAAACCGCCTGCCCAAAAAACAAGCCCCCGCTGTAAACAAGGAGCTGGCGGCAAAGTACGCCGAAGCCCTTGGCGCGCTTCTTCAGTGCGACACGGTGAACGACGCGGGCCTTGCCCCCGAAGAGGCCGCCCGCAAATTTGCCCGTTTCCGGGCGGTGCTGGCACAGCGCTTTCCCCTTGTGCACAGCCGGCTTGAGCAGGTTTTGCTGGGCGACGCCCTTTTATACCGCTGGAAAGGGGCCGATTCCACCAAAGAGGCCGTGGTGCTGATGGCCCACAGCGACGTGGTGCCCGCCACCGGCAGCTGGCAGCACCCCCCCTTTGGCGGCGAAATTGCCGACGACCGCATTTGGGGCCGCGGCGCCATGGACAACAAGGGCTCGCTGTGCGCCATACTGCAAGCCGCCGAGGGCCTTTTGGCCGAGGGCTTTGTGCCCCCCTGCGATATTTACCTTTCCAGCTCCAACAACGAGGAAACCATGGGGGACGGCGCCCCCAAAATAGTGGAATACCTGAAAAGCCAACAGGTGAAGCTGGCCCTTGCCATTGACGAGGGCGGCGCCGTGGTAGAGGCCCCCCTGCCCGGGCTGAAGGGCCTGTATGCCATGGTGGGCATTGTGGAAAAAGGATACGCCAACGTAAAATTTACTGCCAAATCTACCGGGGGGCACGCCAGCACCCCGCCCGCAAACACCCCCCTGGCCCGGCTGGCCGCCTTTGTAACCGAGGTGGAGAAGCACCCGCCCTTTGCCCGCAAATTCTCTCCCCCGGTGCGGCAGATGTTCGAGGCGCTGGCCCCCTCTATGAACTTCCCGCTGCGGCTGGTTTGTGGCAACCTGTGGCTGTTTGAGCCGCTGCTTTGCGCGCTGCTGCCCAAGGTAAGCGCCCAGGCCGCCGCCCTGCTGCGCACCACCTGCGCCTTTACCATGGCCCAGGGCAGCAGCGCCGCCAACGTAATTCCCGAAGAGGCCAGCGTTACCGCAAACCTTCGGTTTATTATGCACCAGCCCATGGCCGAATCGCTGGCTGCCATTACCGCCGTAGCCGAAAAGTACCACCTTTCTACCGAGGTGCTGTATGCCCACGACTGCTCGCCTTTTGTAGACACCCAAAGCGAAACCTTTGCCTACCTGCTGCAATGCGTACAAGAAAATTTCCCCGAGGCAGGGGTGGCCCCCTACATTATGCTGGGCGGCACCGACGCCCGCCATTTTGCCACCTATTGCCCCTGCACCATTCGCTTTGCGCCCACCATTCTTACCGGGCAGCAGCTTGCCAGCATGCACGGGCTGGATGAAAACCTTGGCGTTGACGCTCTTGCGCGCGCCGTGGGCTTTTACACCTATGTGCTGCGCAACTTTGCGCCAAAGCAATAAACCTGCCCGCAGCGCAGACTTTTTAAAACGGGGCCGGCTGCCGGCCCCGTTTTTTATGTGCTTCGGCCTTAACGGCCACCCACCTTGCCAAACCCGGCAAAAAAGGCCTTTGTAACAAGTTTTCCACAGAGGAAGGCTTTGCCACAGCGGCTTCTGCAACAACATGGACGTTTTTTTGCAGCCTTCTTTGCAGTTCTCCTCACCCCATGCGCCCCTGCCGCCAAGCGCTTACCCTGTGCACCGGCGCCAGAGGCGCCATGGGGTTTTAGTTTTGGGGGAATGCACTGTTTGCTCAAGGGAAACCCTTTCCCCCGCCTTTTTTTGCTTTTTTTGCGCCGCGGCCTTGGGCGGTTTGTTTTTTGGGGGCCAACAGCAAGCTGCCCGCCGCCCGGCGGGTGGGTGGCACCCCACGGTGCCGGGGGCAGCCGCCGTTGCCCTTGCCGCCTTTTTTATGGGCGGCAATTTTTTTGCCGCCGCAACCCCCACCGGGGCAAAAGCCACAAAAACCATTTGTAAATCGAAAAAATATATGCTACTATACTAGCGTACACCAAGGAATCATTCGTTCTCACCCCAAAGGGAGGCCCCTGCGGGAGAAGGCGGTTTTAAGCGCGGCCACCGGCCTGTGCTTTGCGCCGCAAGGCGCTTTTTTTATTATACGCCGACACCCGAAAGGAGAAAACAGAATGGAAACGAGAATTGCTTTGGTGGGTATTGTGGTGGAGAATTTTGAATCCACCGAAAAAATTAACGAAATTTTGCACCAGTACCGTGAATATGTGGTGGGGCGCATGGGCATTCCCTACGCCCGGCGCAATGTGGGGGTTATCAGCGTGGTGCTGGACGCCCCCGCCGGCGTCATCAGCGCCCTTTCGGGCAAGCTGGGCATGCTGCCCGGCGTAAACTGCAAAACCGTATATTCGGGTGCCTTCGGCGGCAGCGCCGAAACCGGGAAAGGGTAGAACTTTTTGCAACAACTGTTTGCCATGGCCGACCGCCTGGAGAGCACCGGGCGCCTTGCCCCCCAAGAATTCGAAGCGCTGATACAGGGGCAAACCCCCGGGCTTTCGGCCTACGTTCAACAAAAAGCGCAAAAAATACAAAAACAGCACTACGGAAATGACATCTACATCCGTGGTTTAATTGAGTTTACCAATTACTGCAAAAACAACTGCTATTATTGCGGCATTCGGCTTGGCAACAAGCAGGCCCAGCGCTACCGCCTTACCAAGCAGCAAATATTGGAATGCTGCGCCAAGGGCTACGAACTTGGCTTTCGAACCTTTGTTTTGCAGGGCGGGGAAGACCCCTTTTATACCGACGATGCCATTGCCGATATTGTAACCGCCATTAAAACCGCCTGGCCAAACTGCGCCCTTACCCTTTCCATAGGTGAGCACGAAAAGGAAGCCTACCGCCTTTGGAAAAACGCCGGGGCCGACCGCTACCTTTTGCGCCACGAAACCGCCAACCCCGCCCACTACGCAAAGCTGCACCCCAAAAGCCTTTCGCTGCAACACCGCAAGCAGTGCCTGTGGAATTTAAAGGAGCTTGGCTACCAAGTGGGCACCGGCGATATGGTGGGCTCACCAGAGCAAACCGCCGCCTGCCTTGCCGAAGATTTTGCCTTTATTCACGAATTGCAGCCCCACATGGTGGGCATTGGCCCCTTTATTGCCCACCACGACACCCCCTTTGCCGGGCAACCCGGCGGCTCGCTGGAGGTTACCACCTACCTGCTGGGGCTTTTGCGGCTTATGCTGCCCAGCGCCCTGCTGCCCGCCACCACCGCCCTTGGCACCATTCACCCAAGCGGGCGCGAGCGGGGCATTCTGGCCGGGGCCAACGTGGTGATGCCCAACCTTTCGCCCACCGGCGTGCGGGCCAAATACCTTTTATACGACAACAAAATTTGCACCGGCGACGAAGCCGCCGAATGCCGCTACTGCATGGAAAACCGCATGAAAAGCATTGGCTACCAGGTGGTGGTGCACAGGGGAGACTATAAGGCCCCTTAGCTTTGTGCTATTTTTATGTGTTTTTACAAAATAAATTGATTGTAAACCGGATACGCAATACCGCCTGACAGCGAAGGGCCGCCCGCGGCACCTGAAAAGGAAGGAATTGAAAAGAATGGTAAGCTACAACCCAAGCTCTGCCCATGCCGAAGCCTTTATACACGACGGTGAAATTTTAGAAACCCTGGCCTGGGCCGAAAAAAACTGCCGCAACGCCGCCCTGGTGGACGAAATTTTAAACAAGGCCCGGCTGAAAAAGGGGCTTACCCACCGGGAGGCCATGGTACTGCTGGACTGCGACCTCCCCGAAAAAAACGAGGAAATTTACCGCCTGGCCCGGCAGATTAAGCAAGATTTTTACGGCAACCGTATTGTGATGTTTGCCCCGCTGTACCTTTCCAACTACTGTGTAAACGGCTGCGTGTACTGCCCCTACCACGCCAAAAACAAGCACATTGCACGCAAAAAGCTTACCCAGCAGGAAATTCGCCGGGAGGTAATTGCCCTGCAGGATATGGGCCACAAGCGCCTTGCGCTGGAAACCGGGGAAGACCCGGTGCACAGCCCGCTGGAATATGTGCTGGAGAGCATTCAAACCATTTACTCCATTCGGCACAAAAACGGGGCCATTCGCCGGGTGAACGTAAACATTGCCGCCACCAGTGTGGAAAATTACACCAAGCTGCGGGACGCGGGCATTGGCACCTACATTCTGTTTCAGGAAACCTACCATAAAAAAAGCTACGAGGCGCTGCACCCCACCGGCCCCAAAAGCAACTACACCTACCACACCGAAGCCATGGACCGCGCCATGCAGGGCGGCATAGACGACGTGGGCATTGGGGTGCTGTTTGGGCTGGAGCGGTACCGCTATGAGTTTGCGGGCCTTTTGATGCACGCCGAGCACCTGGAGGCGGCTTTTGGGGTTGGCCCACACACCATTAGCGTGCCGCGCATTCGCCGGGCAGACGACATTGACCCAGGCTCTTTCAGCAACGGCATAAACGACGACACCTTTGCCAAAATTGTGGCCTGCGTGCGCATTGCCGTGCCCTATACCGGCATGATTATTTCCACGCGGGAAAGCAAGGCGCCGCGCCGCCTTGTTCTCTTTCGCTTTTGTTTGCCTGCTTTCTTTGGGTGGGCAAAAATGGGCTTTTAGAGGGTAGGAAAAAATGGGCTTTTAAAACAAACGGCAAACTTTGTACGGGAGGGTACTTATGAGCAGTTTAAACGCAACCCCCGGCGCCAACCGGGTGCACATTGGCATTTTTGGCAAGCGCAACGCGGGCAAATCCAGCATTATCAACGCCATTACCGGGCAAA
>JBKEBR010000024.1:0-6720 GCA_047973285.1 Oscillospiraceae bacterium
ATTGGAAACCGTAATGTACAAAAAGCTTTTGCAGCCCTGCCCGCCGCCAAACATTTTTTCGGCCAGGGTGCAGGCCTGCCCGTCGTTGTCGGCATAGCAGGCAAGGCCCAGCTCCTGCTGCAAAATGGTTACAATGGGAAGGTTTTCAATGCCGGAAAAACTGGCTTTTACCCAAAGCCCTGCCAGCGGGTTTGCAAGCCCGGGAATGGTGATGCCTGCAAAGGCGGGCTGCACCCCGGGGCAGGCCCGCAAAACCTTTTTGGAGGCTGCCAGCACGGTGCCCAGCACAGCTTTGGCGGTAAGCTGTTGCCAGCTGCCCTTTAGGCTGTAAAGAATATGCCCGTTGTGGTCTACAAGGCCCACCATGTATTTTGAACCGCCAATGTCTATGGCCAAAGCAATTTCGGGTTTTATGTGCATGCTGCGGTTTCTCCTTGCAAAGAATTTTGGTTGACAAAAGCAGGGGAAAGGCTTGATAATATTACTTAATAAAAGTATCGTAAAAAGTGGGTGCCGAACCGGTTTCGGCAGTACAGGAGGCAAACAATGGCAAATGCGGCGCAGGCTAAGCTTCAAAATACGATGGCGGTTTTAAAGCAGGTTCAGCAGCATCCGGGCATTTCCCGCCCGGAAATTGGGCAGGCCTGCCTTCTTTCTCCCTCTACGGTGCAGGGAATTACACAGCAGCTGGAAAAATGCGAAATTATTGAAAGCAGCGGGCTGGCTTTTTCCAACGGAGGCAGAAAGGCGCAGTGCTACCAGCTGAACAAGCAAAGGTACCGCGTGGTTTCGGTTAACATACGAATTAATAAGCTGGAGGTGGGCATTTTAAACCTGGGGCTTGAAGTGCTTGCCCGAACCGAGCAGGCTATGGATATTTCTTCGGCCGGGCCGGAAACCTATGTGGCCGTAGTGGCAGGTTTTATACGCGGGCAAATAGAACAAAGCGGTACGCCCTTTGAGGACTTACTGGCCATAGGGGTGAGTATACCGGGGCCGGCCAACTTTGAAACCGGTGCGGTGCAGCAGCTTATTCGGGCGCCCCAGTGGGAGGGGTTTCCCTTTGGGCCCCGCCTTGCGCGCGAAATGGGGCTGCCGGTTTTTGTGGACAAAGACGCCTATTGTGGGGTTCGGTACCTTGAGTACAACGGGCAGGTGCAAAATGGGCGGTCGGTTGCGTATGTTTCGGTGCGCAACGGTATCAGCGCCGCCCTGCTGATTGACGGGCAGGTGTTTAGGGGGGGGCACAGCCTTGCGGGCGAAATTGGGCACATTACGGTGCGGCGCGACGGCCTGCCCTGCCCCTGCGGCAATACAGGGTGCCTGGAATTGTATTGTTCCGACCTTGGCATTGTTTCGCAGTACAATGCCCTTGCGGGAACGAACCATAAAAATGTGAACAGTATTATTGCACTGGCGGGCCAAAACGACGAAGTGGCGCAGCGTGTGTTTTCACAGGCGGTTACCTACCTTGTAGAAACCACAACCTCTTTGATTATGAACTATGACCCCGACGAAATTTGGGTTAACTGCACATGGCTGGAAAAGCAGCGCGGCCTGTATTTTAAAATGCTGGATATTTTGTATGCCAAAAGCGTTTTTACCCGCAAGCATAACGTGGATGTACGGCTGTTGGAAGAACAAGAGTTTTACCTGCATGCGGGGGGCGCGCTGGCGGCTTCTGCGCAGTTGTTCAGCCCGGGCAGCCGGCTGCACCGCGCAATTGCCGAAACAAACCTATAAACGCTTAAGAGCAGGCTGCCCCGCGGCCCTGGGCGCCGGGCAGCCTGCTTTTTTCGGCAAAGCCCTGGGGGAAAGAGCGCCCAGGGGCAAAGAGAAAAGCTGCCTTACCCTTTTGCAAAGGAATTGGCACTGCTCGCTGTTGCCCAAATACCCGAAAGGCGGTGTGTGGCCTGCGGGGGTGTTTGGGTTGCCTGCCCACCGCCCGGCTTTCCGCTGCTGGGCTGCAAAGGCCTGCAAAAATTTACCGTTTTACGAGTGCGCTATTTAAGTATGTAGTTTATTGCCGGCCTAAACAGGGTACTGGTAGAGTTTTGTATTGCTTTAGTCTACTTTCAGGGCGGCGTCGAAGCTGAACTCGGAGGGTTCGAAATTGATTTTCCGGGTAAAGCGGAAGGCCTCGGCGGCACCGGCCATGCGCTCCATGCCGCTGTCCTCCCATTCCACGCACAAAGGGCCGTGGTAGCCCATTTGGTTCAACTCGCGTATAATGCCGTCAAAATCCACATGGCCGTGGCCCAGGGAAACAAAATTCCAGCCGCGGCGGGTGTCGCCGAATTCTATATGAGAGCCCAAAACCCCGCCGCGCCCGTCGCGGTTTAGCTTTACGTCCTTCATGTGCACATGGTAAATTCTGTCTGCAAAATCGCGCAGAAACAGGGCGGGGTCTACCCCCTGCCACAGCAGGTGGCTGGGGTCGAAGTTAAGGCCCAGGGTGGGGCGGTATTCCAGGGTTTCAAACAGCCTTTGGGTGCTGTAGTAGTCGAAGGCTATTTCGGTGGGGTGCACCTCCAGCGCAAGCCTTACGCCGCAGGCGTCGTATACATCAAAAATAGGGGTCCAAAGCTCTTTAATTCTTTGAAAACCGTTTTCTACCATTTGCGGTGTGGTTTGCGGAAAAGAGTACCAGTAAAACCAAAGGGGAGAGCCCAAAAAGCAGGTAACCACCTTCACCCCCAATAGCTGGGCCGCCTTGGCGGTGGTTTTCATGCCTTCAATGGCCCAGGCCCGTATTTCTTCGGGCTTGCCGGCAAGGTGGGCGGGGGCAAAATTGTCTAAGCGGGCGTCGGGGTTATCGCCCACGCATTGGCCCATCAAATGGGCGGAAATGGCGCTTATTTGCATGTTGTGCCGTGCCAGCGTGTCTTTAAGCCGGGCGGTGTATTCCGGCGAAGTTACCACCTGGTTCACATCTATGTGCGCCTGGGCGGCAAGCTCCAGGCCCTGGTAGCCAATGCCTTCCATTTGGCGGCACAGCTCATCAAGGGGAAGGTCGCCAAATTGGCCGGAGCAGATGGTGATGATTCTTTTCATGGGCGCTCTCCTTTATATAAGGGGTTGGGTTTGGTGAATTCACACGGGCGGGCTCAGGCCTGTTTTACCTGCACCTGCGCCTTTTTGGCGGAGGCCTCCTCGGCAGCAAAAACCACCCGCATGGCCTTAATGGCTTCTTCACCGGAAATAGCGGGCGGAGTACCCGTGAGAATGCTTTCCACAAAGGCGTCAATAACCCCTGTGTTGGTGCGCCCGCCGCTTTGTTGGTCTTTGTTGGAGGTGAGCTGATCCAGCTGGTAAAAGGCCTTTGTGCCGTCTGGCTTTTCCAACACCAGGGAATATTTGGGGTCGTTGTAGCAACGCAGCACCCCCTTGGTGCCGTACAAAATGGTGGAATTGTTTTCTTCGCCGTACAGGGTCCAGCTTACGTGCAGGGTGCCTTGCACACCGCTTTGGGTAGTGTACAGGCAAAAGGCGTTGTCATCCACCGAAACGAGGCTGCCGTCGGGGAAGGTTTTGTCCAGTGTGCAAACATTGGCGCTTACCGCAACAATGGGTTCGCCCAGCAAAAAGTGAATTAAATCGGTTTTATGCACACCAAGGTCGGCCATGGCGCCAAAGGCGGCCCTTTTTTTATCGAAAAACCAGGAATTTTTTTCCCCGGTCCAGCCTTCGGGGCCGGGGTGGCCAAAATGGGTTTCAAAGCAGATAACCCGCCCTATTTCACCGGCCTCTACACGCTTGCGGGCAGCCACATGGGCTTTTGCCAGCCGCTGGTTGTGGCCAATCATCAGGTATTTTTTGTTTTTTTGGGCGGCCTGGTTCATGGCGGCACAGTCTTGCAGGGTGGTGGCCATGGGTTTTTCACACAGAACATGCTTGCCCGCATTGAGTGCCTGAATGGTAATGGCGGCATGGTCTGCGTTGGCAACGCAAACGCTCACGGCGTCTACACCGCTTGCAAGAAGTTCTTCTACATTTGCGTATGCCTTTGCGCCGTATTGGCGGGCCAGGTCTTCGGCTCTTTGGGGAACACCGTCGTAAAAGGCCGTTATAACGCTGCCGGGGTTTTCGGCGTATTCCGGCGCGTGGCGAACCTGGGTAATTTTACCGCAGCCTATAATTCCTATTTTCAGCATTGGCGGCTCCTCTTCTATTTCTTTTTATTTTGAAAATTCTGCATAAGCACCGCTACCACAATAATGCTGCCGCTTACAAAACCGCTTAAGAAAGGCGGCACATTGGCCATGGTAAGAATGTTGTTGATCATGCGGAACATGAGCACCCCCAAAAAAGTGCCGATAATTTTGCCCCGGCCGCCGCTCATTGAAGTACCGCCAATGGCAACAGCGGCAATGGCGTCCATTTCAAAGCTGAGCCCCGCGTTGGAGGCTTGAATGGCAGTGAGGCGGGAGGCGTACAGCAGCGCCGCAAGCCCGCACATAAGCCCGGTGATGGAGAACACGGCAATTTTAATGCGGTGTACGTTAACGCCGCACAGCCGGGCGGCATTCTCGTTGCTGCCAACCGAATAAATGTGTTTACCAAGCTTGGTGCGGGTCATAATAACGTTAAACACAATGGTAACGGCAATAAAAATAATCATGAGATAGGGAATGCGGAAGGTTGGGGTAATTTGCAGGCCCCCGGCGGCAATAAGGCGAAAGCGCTCGTACTGCTCGGCCGAAACGGAAAAAGGCCCGCCCTGGCCCAGCTGGGTAATGATGGAACGGCAGGCAGACTGCATGGCGAGGGTGGCTATCATAGGCGGCATGCCGCCCTTGGTAACCAAAATTCCGTTTAAAAAGCCTATAAAAAGGCCAAAGGCACAGCAAAACACAAGCATAACAAAAATACTGCCGGTGTAGTTGAGAACCACCACCCCAAGGCCTGAGATAATGGCCACCTGGGCGCCCACCGAAATGTCGATAAGGCCGGCGGAGATGACCATGCTCATGCCCATGGCGATAAGGCCGATAATGCTGCCCTGCACAAACAGGTTGGAAATATTGTTCCAGCGAAGGAAGGAGGGGTTTACAACAATGGCGGCGACAAACAGCACGGCAAAAGAAACCCAGTAGCTGTAATTGGTCATAATATTGCGGGTTATTGTTCCAACATCTTTGCTGCTCAAGCTTGGTTTCATTGCTTTTCTCCCTCCAAATTGGAACCTGTGGAATAATACATAAGGCTTTCTTCGCTTATTTCGCTGCGGGTAAGGCGCGCGTTTACACGCCCCTTGTACAGCACAATGCAGCTGTCGGCAACTTTCCATATTTCGGGGTACTCGGAGGAAAACACCAAAATTCCTTTTCCCTGCGCCGCCAAAGAAAGAATAAGCTTGTATATTTCAAATTTTGTGCCCACATCTATGCCTTGCGTTGGGTTATCCAGCAGGTAAATGTCCGCGTCGGTTTCCAGCCACCGCCCCAAAATTACCTTTTGCTGGTTGCCCCCGCTCAGCGAAGTAATGGGGTTTGCCGGGTTGCCCGCCTTTATTTGCAGTGCATTTTTTTCTTTTTCATACCGGCCTTTTTCCTCCCTGCGGTTGATAAAAACCTTTTTGTGCCGGGTGTTGAAAAAGCCCATGGAAAGGTTGTCGTAAATGGAAAGGTCGGTTAAAATTCCGCGTTCCTTGCGGTTGCGGGGTACAAGGCCAATGCCCCGACGCATAACCGAGCGTATGCTGCTGCCTTTTTTTACCGGGCTTTCCTTTATGTGCAAAGTGCCGCTTTTGAAGGGAAGAATGCCAAACAATGCGTCGGCCAGTTCGGCACTTCCCGAGCCTTGAAGCCCTGTTATGGCAATGATCTCGCCGCGGTGCAGCCGCAGGGCCACATCCTCAAAACCGGCCGCGCCAAAGCTTTCGGCCTCAAGCAAAACCTCCGGCTGAATGCATGCGGCGGCGCTTTCCTTCAGGTCGGCGTCCACCAGCTCGCGCCCAATGAGCAGGGATGTGATCTCTTTTTCGTTGATGTGTGCAAAATTGCCCGAAACGATAAATTTGCCGTCGCGCAGTACGGTATAATTGTCGCAAATTTCAAATAATTCGGGCATTTTGTGGGAGATGTAAATAAAGCTTACACCCTGGCTTTTCAGCTGCCGCATAATAACGAAGAGATGGTCAATTTCGTGTTGGCTAAGGGCTGTTGTAGGCTCGTCCATAATAATCAGTTCGCATTTAAACAGCAGGGCCCTTGCAATTTCCACCATTTGCTTTTGGGCGGGCTCCAATTCGCCAACAACCGTCCAGGGGTTTACATCCACCTGCATGCGCCGGACAACCTCTCGGGTTTGGCGCGCCATCTCCTGTTTGTTCAGTAAGCCTGTTTTTAGGTGAATTTCTTCCGACAGAAAAAGGTTTTCAAACACGGTAAGGTCGTTGCAAAGGTTTAACTCCTGGTGAATAAACCGAATTCCCGCCTTGGCGGCTGTTTGGGGCTTGTCCATGATAGCAGGCTTGCCGTCTATAAAAATTTCACCTGTGGTGGGGCGAAAAGCCCCGGCCAGTATATTCATAAGGGTTGTTTTGCCGGCGCCGTTTTCGCCCAGCAGCCCATGAATTTCTGACGGATGCACAATATAATTTACCCCGTCCAGCGCTTTTGTGGGGCCAAACTCCATTGAGATATTTTTCATTTCACCCAACATTTTCCATCACCTCGGGTTGTGCGGCGGGCGGTTGGCCGCGCCGGTTTTGTGGAA